>NZ_JBSFJZ010000039.1:58908-60551 GCF_053598315.1 Streptomyces sp. NPDC001153 | reverse complement strand
GCGAGTCCGGCTAGGCGCCGGGAGCGGGCCGGGGAGACGGTCTCGCCGTGGATGCCCTCCCACATGAACTGCACGGCCTGCAGCCGCATCTTCACGGGGCCGGGTTCGTGCCGGGCGGCCTCGGCCTCGACCGTGCGGACGGCCTCCTCCAGCTGGTCGTTGTGGATCAGCGCCTGGGAGAGCCGGACCACCGCGTCGACCCGCCGCTCGCCGTCGAGGCCGGGCATGCCGAGCGCGAACTGGAGGTGTTCGATGGTGACGGCGGGTGCGGTGAGCAGGGTGGCGCAGCCCAGTTCGTACAGGACGTGGGCGTGGACCTCGGGGAGCGGAGGCTCCTGCAGGGCGCGTTCGAGGCAGGTGCGGGCCGCGTCCGGGGCGCCGACGGCGAGGTGTTCGCGGGCGGCCTCGCGCAGCTGCTCGACGAGTTCCTCGTCGCCGTCCGGATGCACCTTCAGCAGGTGCCGGGCGGCCTGGGAGGCGCCGCGTTCCAGCTCGGTGATGATCTGCGCGGCGACGCCGTGCATGGCGGTGCGCACCCCGGAGGGGATGGAGTTGTAGACGGCGCTGGCGATGAGCGGGTGGACGAACTCCAGCTCGCCCGCGTCGCGTTCGCTGCCGCTCCCGGGGTCGGGTTGGGCGAGGATGCGCTGGGTGCAGAGCAGTTCGGCGCAGTGCCGGGCGATGGCGTCGTCCATGGTGGCGAGGCGGGCGACCATGTCGACGGTGATGCCGGTGCCGAGGATGGCGGCCGCCCAGGCGAACTGGGTGGCCTCCAGGCCGAGCCCCTTGAGCCGGTCGACCAGTCCGCCGCCGCGGGCGGCGCGGTTGAGGGCGCGCAGTTCCCCGGCCCGGGACTCGACCGGCTGCAGTTCGCTGTCCTGCACCTTGGCGAGGAGTTCGGTGGTCTCGTAGGGGTTGCCCGCGGTGACGGCCCAGACCTCGCGGCAGAAGGCGTCGTCGGCGTGGCGGCCGAGGGCGGCCCGGGTGAGCCCTGCCGCGGCGTCGGGCGTGAGGGCCCTGAGGTTGTTGACGGGGCGGCCCGCGGCGGCGGCCACCGCGTCGAGGTGGCGGGCGCTGTCGCCGCTCACCTCGCCGGGGCGGCGGGCGACCACGACGAGGACGGAGAGGTCGTCCAGGCGCTCGGCGAACGCGGCGAGCCAGCGCAGGGTCTCCTGGTCGGCCCAGTGCGCGTCGTCGATCAGCAGCACCAGCGGCCATTCGCGGCGGGCGAGCCGGCGCACCGCGGCGACGAGTCCGTCGCACACGTACTGCGGGTCGGCGCTGCCCTCCTGCGGGTCGACTATGCCGAGGGCGGGTCCGGCGATGTCGTACCAGTCGCCGAGGTACTCGCGCGCCTCCTCCGGCAGTAACGACAGCAGGGCGGGCTGGAGCAGTTGCCGTACCACGTTGAACGGGACGGACCTCAGGGTCTCCGCGCCGCGCGTGGACCACACGTTGCAGCCGCGGCGTTCGGCCATGCGGCGTGTCTCGGCCAGCAGGGCGGTCTTGCCGAATCCCGCCTCGCCGCGGAAGACCAGCAGACTCCCCGGGGTCGACTGGTCGGCGCACAGGAGCTCGAGTGCCTGTGCGACGGTGGCGATCTCCGCGTCCCGCTCCCACAGGGAAGCCGAGGCGGCCGTCGG
>NZ_JBSFJZ010000039.1:0-58813 GCF_053598315.1 Streptomyces sp. NPDC001153 | reverse complement strand
TCCCCGGGGTCGACTGGTCGGCGCACAGGAGCTCGAGTGCCTGTGCGACGGTGGCGATCTCCGCGTCCCGCTCCCACAGGGAAGCCGAGGCGGCCGTCGGCGGCCGTCCCTCCGTCATCCCGTTACCTCCCCAGGTCGCCCGAATGACGTACAGACCTTGAGCGTAGCCGTCCGGTGGGGCGTGTGGTGGCCGGTCGGGGCACCTGTTGCCCCGGCGGGTGAACGTGGGTGCGGGCAGGCGACGCGCACCCGGCCCGAACAGCCGGTCAGCAGCGGACGGGGCGTCAACATCGGCTGGTGGTCGGCCGGTTGCGGACTTGCGTGCGTCCACACGGACGTCGGCGGCATCTCCTGCCCGGCCGCGTGGGACGGGACGGACTTCGAGACCGGCCGGGCCGGGCCGCCGGCGGCGGCGGTGCGCGGGCCGGGCGTCGTGACAGGGAGGTGAGCGGTGGCCGTACCGAGGGGGTGAGAAAAATCCCGGCGGCGAAATGTCCGGTCCGGTCGATTGGCGGCGGATCCTCTCATCACACTTTCACTGTCGCCTCATACGGTGGGGTCATGACGCAGGTGACTCCCCCCGGGTGGTACCCCGACCCCGGGCAGACGAACGACGGTCCGCCCACCGAGCGCTGGTGGGACGGCAAGGCCTGGACGGACCAGACCCGCCCCGCCGGGACGGCCGCCACGTGGGGTCCCCCGACGCAGCCGCCGCCGGCCGGCGGCCCGCAGCCGGTGTACCCGGCGGCGCCCGCGACTCCCCCCGCCTACGGCGCGCAGCCCGGGTATCCGGCGTATCCGGGCTACCCCGCCCCGCCTCAGGCCCGGTCCCGGCGCGCCCTGCGCACGGGTATAGCCGTCGCCGCGGCGACCGTGGTCCTGGCGAGCATCGGGGTCGGCGTGTGGGCCCTGGCCAGGAATCCCGTCGGCAGCACCACCGACCGGGCCGGGTCGCAGCAGGGCGCCACGGGCGGACAGGACGGCGGCCAGGGCGGGCCGGGCGGCGGCTCCGGCGGTCAGGGCGGGTCCGGTGGGGACTCGCCGTCGCCGGGCCAGTCCGAGGCACCCAAGGTCAAGGGCGGCGGCACGGTGCCGGACCCGGTCAACGGCATCAGCCTGCCGGTGCCGCAGGGCTGGACCGGGCAGACGATCAGCGTCGGCGCGCAGGTCACCTCCGACGACTCCTACAAGTGTCCGGGCAACTCCGCCCAGAACTGCACCTCGGGCGGCGCCTACTCGGCTCCCGCCCAGGCTCTCGGCCTCAAGGGCGACACGGCCGAGCAGGTCGCCAAGGCGGACATCGCGGCCAACGCCAAGCAGTCCTACGGCGGCACCACCTACGGCAGCATCACCTCGCACCAGGAGCTGGGCTCGGGCGCGGTCACGGTGGCCGGGCAGAAGGGGTACATGGTGCGCTGGAAGGCGGTCACCAGCAAGGGCGCCGACGGGTATGTCGAGTCGGTCGCCTTCCCCTCGCCCGACGACACCAAGCAGATCGTGGTGGTGCGCTTCGGCATCGACGTCGGGCAGAAGACGGCCGTCATCGACGAGATCCTCAAGGGGATCAAGGTGTCGACCGGCAGCGGGAACGGCCAGGACGTCTGATCCGCGGCCGCCGGGACATGGTCCGGTCCACGGCCGCCGGGACACGAGTGCGGCCGGGTGGGGCTCCCCTCCGCTCAAGAGGAGCCCCACCCGGCCGGGGGTGCGCGCCGCCCCCGTCCCCACGGTGCGGCGCCGGCAGGTCGCCGTTCAGTCATCCCGTGAACGGCGGCCTGGGTCTCATGTCAGCCCGAGCGCGGGCAGCACGGTGGCCTCCACGAACCGGGTGAGATAGTCGCCGTCGGCGTACTGGCCGCTGAGCACCGGCCGCACGCGCAGCACGCCGAACATCATGGCCGGGATGTACTCCAGCGCCGGGTGGTCGGCCCGGACCTCGCCCCGGGCGACGCCCCGCGCGAGCATCTCCTGCAGCGCGGCGATCTCCGGATACACGAGCGCCTCGCGCAGCGCCTGGGCCAGCTCGTGGTCCGCCGTCACCGCGTGCCCCAGCGCCTGCAGCAGCTTGGTGTCCTTGCCCGACCAGTCCCCCGCGGCCCGCGCTGCCTGGCGCAGGTCCTCGGCGAGCGATCCGGTGTCGATGCCGGCGAACCGCACCCGGCGGCTGGCGCGCAGTGCGGCCGCGACGAACTGGGGTTTGGTCTTCCACTGCCGGTAGAGCGTGGACTTGCTGCACCGGGTGCTGGCGGCGACGCCCTCCATGGTGACGGACTCGTAGCCGCATTCGCGGATCTGGTCCAGCACGGCGTCGAAGAACTCCCGCTCACGCTCGGGCGTGATCTTGGAGCGGCGCGAGGCGGCGACCGTCTCCGGTTCGTCCGCGGCCTGCGACGTCATGCGGTCCTTCCCCTCACTCGTGTCCGGCTGGGTCCTGGGCACATGCCCCGTTCAGGTCTCGCTATAGCGGCCCGTCGGACCCTGTCTCCAGTGTGTCGTACATCAACCGATACGCAAGTGTACCGGTACTCGACCGTATCGGTACACTGACGTATCGGTACGATGACGTATCGATCAGTTCCGGCCCGGGGGCGGGACTCGACCGCACCACCACACGCACCACCGTCAGCGAAGGGGCCGGGGGATGAATGCCCGAACCGAGCCTGCAGAGGCAGCAGCGGAGCCGCCGGACGCGACAGCGCGCCCGGCACTCATACGTGAGCTTCTGCTGGTCGCAGGGCTCTTCCTCGTCTACAAGCTCGGCCGGCAGCTGGCCACCGGACACACCGCGAACGCCTTCCGCAACGCCCACCGCGTGTGGGACCTGGAGCGGGCGCTGGATCTCCCCCACGAGAACGACGTGCAGTCCGCACTGCTGCACGGCGACACCCTCGTCCACCTGGCGAACGGCTACTACGCCAGCGTCCACTTCCCGGCGACGCTGGCCTTCCTCGTCTGGCTGTACCTCAGACGGCCCGCGCACTACGTGTGGGCCCGCCGGGTCCTCGCGGTCGTGACCGCGGCCGCGCTGGTGCTGCCGTTCACGTTCCCGCTGGCCCCGCCGCGGATGCTGACCGGTACCGGCCTGGTGGACACCGCCCGCCGGTACGGCCCGTCCGTGTACGGCCCGCCGTCCAGCGACCACCTGTCCAACCAGTTCGCGGCGATGCCGTCCCTGCACTTCGGCTGGGCGCTGATGGTGGCGGTCGGGCTGATCGTGGCCACGCGGTCGCGGTGGCGCTGGCTGTGGCTGCTGCACCCGGTGATCACCCTGCTGGTGATCGTGGGCACGGCGAACCACTACTGGCTCGACGCGATCGTCGCGACGGCCATGCTCGGCATCGCCCTCGCCGCGATCCGTCCGCCGCACCGGACGGCCGGCACCGCCGGCCCGGCGCGGCGCGGCGCCGCAAGGCCCGTGCCGCGCGAGCACGTCCTGGCGGGAGCGGGCCGATGAGCGCGGCCGCGGTGATCGCCGTCGCCCTCTCCCTCGTCTCGGCGATCGCCTACGCGCTGGCCGCCGTCGCCCAGGAACGCCTCGCCGTCCGCACCACCGGCACCGGCCTGCTGCGACTGCTCGGCACCGGCGCCTGGTGGTCGGCGGTCGGCCTGAACGCGGGCGCCGCCCTGTTGCACGTCATCGCCCTCAAGTACGGCCCGCTCACCCTCGTCCAGCCGCTGGGCGCGCTCACCCTGGTGGCGGCCCTACCGCTCGGCGCGCGGGCGGCCGGGCGCCGGGTCAGCGCGGTGGAGTGGCGCGGTACGGCGCTGACGCTGCTCGGGCTCGCCGCGCTGCTCGTCACCGCCTCCGGTCCGGCGCCCGCGCGGGTGCTGTCGCTGACCGAGGCACTGGCCGTCGCCGGTACGACCGCCGCCGCGATCGGCGTGCTCTCCTGGCCCGGCGCCCGGCCGGGCCTCCGGCACGCCACGGCGTCCGGCTTCGCCTCCGGTGTCGCCTCGGCGCTGACCCAGACGGTGACCGTGGCGGCCACGGGCCGCACGGCCCCGGTCCTGGGCACGGAGGTCCTCGTGGTCGCCGTACTCGTCGCCGCGTTCGCCGTCGGCGGGCTTCTGCTGTCCCAGACCGCCTACCGCGGCGGCCTCGGCGCGCCGCTGGCCGTGGTCACCCTCGCCAACCCGGTGGCCGCCGCGGTCATCGGCCTCACCCTGCTCGGCCAGGGCCTCCAGGGCGGCCCGGCCGGCGTGCTGCTGGCCCTCGCCGGAGCGGGCCTGGCCTCCTGGGGCGTGGTCCTGCTCACCCGGGTCGCGCCCGGCCCGGTGCCCGAGGACCACGACCGTCCCATGGCCGCCGTACTGGCTCTGCGGCCCGGTACGGCGACCGCCGAACCGGCCCTGGTGCCGCGGCAGCCGGAACAGCCCGGACAGCTCACGGCACTGTGAGGACACACAGCGGCGGCCGGTGCCCGCGAACCTCGCGCGCACCGGCCGCCGTTGCCATGCTCCCCGTGCCTCTTCTCCCCCGTCGGGGCCCTGTTCAGTTCAAGCCCCGCGAGTCCTGCTTGAGGGCGGTGTCGACGGTCAGGGCCGTCGCCACCACGAGGCTCAGCAGCGGCTCGGGCAGCTGGTAGTGGATCTGCAGGACATAGTTGTCCGCGGTCGTGAAGAGCGTCTTGGCGAGGCCCTCCCAGGTCTTGGTGATCCGGGCGACCTCGTTGTCCGCGTGGTCGACGATCGCGAAGTTCCACGCCCGCCAGTTCTCCGCCTTGATCGCGCCGACCTGCTGGCCGTTCGCGTTCATCGCGAAGTTGATCTTCCCGATCATGTTCTGCTGGACGATCTCGCCGACGGGCGAGCCGTCCGGCCGCGTCACGATCACCCGGGACTTGAAGATCTTCGCGGGCCGGGTCAGCAGCAGCTGCGGCTGGCCGTAGGCGTCGCGGATCTCCAGCTTGTGGGTCAGGAACTGGTCCCAGTTGGAGATGAAGCGGAAGATCTTCCGCAGTACGCCCTGCCCGACCTCGGTGACCGAGCCGATGTCCCGGCCGTTCTGATCCATGACCTTGTACTCGTTGGTCACCTCGATCAGCTTGGCCTTCTGGTTCACGACCAGGACCGGCTCGGTGAAGAGGGTGCCGCCGCCGGGACCGCCGGCCGCGACCCCGGCCTGCTGCTGCACCTGGCGCTGCACCTTGGGGTCGACGGCCTGCGCCTGCGGGGCCCCGAACTGCTGCGGAGCGGCCTGCTGCTGGGGGACGGCCTGCTGCTGCGGAACCTGACCGGCGGGCTGCTGTGCCGGGTTGGTGTGCTGGGTCCACTGCGCGCCGTCCCAGTAGCGGAGCGTCTGCGGTGCTCCGTGCGGATCCGGGTACCAGCCTGCCGGAGTGTTCGATTGCGTGGTCACCGGGGCACACTACCCTGATATGACCGGTACCTGACCAGTCCGCACGGAGCGGTGTTCATCGCCCGTTCACTCCGCGGCGATCGCCGGGTCGCTGACGCCGGGGTGACCGTTCTCGACGTGGCCGGCGAAGCCGCGCAGGAAGGCCGGGTCGGCGTCGCAGGTGACCGTCACGTCGTACCAGCGCTTGCTCGCCGTGAGGTCCACGGTGTGCTTCACGGTCGCGCCGGGCCGTACGGTCACCGTCGCCGGGGCCCCGCCATAACCGCTCACGACCTTCAGCTTCACCGTGCCGGACGCCTTGTTGGTAAAGGTGAGTTCCAGGTCGTCGCCCACGTGCCGCGCGGTCGCCTCCGGTCCCGCGGCCTTGCCCCTGCCCTTGAAGACGCGGAGGAACCCGTTGGGGCCGTGCACGGCGAGGTCGTGCACACCGCCGGAGTAGGCCGAGTTCCAGGTGTCGGTCAGGGACTTGCCGGCCGCGGTGGTGTAGGTCCAGGGGCCGTCGGTGCGGTTGCCGGAGGTCACCAGGAAGGAGGCGCCCGCGTGTGCCCCCGAGGCGAACGTGAGCGTGAGGGTACCGGCCGCGGTGTCCGCGGAACCGTCCACCACCGGGACGTACTTCAGCGGACGGGTGGGCCGGTGGCCGCGCTCCTGCTTGGGCAGGGCGGGGCGGGCGGGGGGCTTGGGCACGTAGTCGGGGTGCCGGTTGTGGTCCGGCGGCTCATAGGCGGCCGTGGACGGCAGCGCGACCGGCTTGGTGTCCTTGCGGGAGAAGTCGAAGGCGCTGGTCAGGTCGCCGACGACGGCGCGGCGCCAGGGCGAGATGTTCGGCTCCTGTACACCGAAGCGGCGCTCGATGAACCGGATGATCGAGGTGTGGTCGAAGGTCTCGGAGCAGACGTAACCGCCCTTGCTCCACGGGGAGACGACCAGCATCGGCACCCGCTGGCCGAGCCCGTACGGGCCGGCGACGTGGCTCGCGTCGCCCTTGTACAGGTCGAGGGAGGGGTCCACGGTCGACTTGCCCTGGGCGCCGGAGGCCGGCGGGAAGGGCGGTATGACGTGGTCGAAGAAGCCGTCGTTCTCGTCGTAGGTGATGAACAGCGCGGTCCTGCCCCAGACCTCGGGGTTGGAGGTGAGGGCGTCGAGGACCTGCGAGACGTACCAGGCGCCGTAGTTGGCGGGCCAGTTGGGGTGCTCGGTGAAGGCCTCGGGGGCGACGACGTAGGAGACCTGCGGCAGCCTTCCCGCCTTGACGTCGGCCTTCAGCTGGTCGAAGAAGCCCTCGCCCTTGCGTGCGTCGGTGCCGGTGCGGGCCTTGTCGTACAGCGGGTCGCCGGGCTTGGCGTCGCGGTACTGGTTGAAGTACAGCAGGGCGTTGTCGCCGTAGTTGCCGCGGTAGGCGTCCTGGATCCAGCCCCAGCCGCCGTTCGCGTCGAGGCCGTCGCCGACGTCCTGGTAGATCTTCCAGGAGACCCCGGCCTTCTCCAGGCGCTCGGGGTACGTCGTCCAGCCGTAGCCCTTCTCGTCGTTGCCGAGCACCGGGCCGCCGCCCTGGCCGTCGTTGCCGACGTACCCGGTCCACATGTAGTAGCGGTTCGGGTCGGTCGAGCCCATGAACGAGCAGTGGTAGGCGTCGCAGATGGTGAAGGCGTCCGCGAGGGCGTAGTGGAACGGTATGTCGTCGCGGGTCAGGTGCGCCATGGTCGTGGTGCCCTTGGCCGGCACCCACTTGTCGTACTTGCCCCCGTTGAAGGCGGCGTGCGTGTCCTGCCAGCCGTGCGGGAGGTCCTGGATGAACGCGAGGCCCAGGTCGTCGGCGTCCGGGTGGAAGGGCAGGATGTCCTTGGTGCCGTCGGACTGCTTCCAGACGGACTTGCCGTTCTGGGAGACGGAACGGGGGTCGCCGAAGCCGCGGACGCCGCGGAGCGTGCCGAAGTAGTGGTCGAAGGAACGGTTCTCCTGCATGAGGACGACGATGTGCTCGACGTCCTTGACCGTCCCGGTGCGATGCAGCGCGGGCAGGGCGGCGGCGCGCTGGATGCTGCTGGACAGCGCGGTGAACGCCGTGGTGGCGCCCGCGAGTTGGAGGAAACGGCGCCGGTTGACTTCGGCCATGGGTCTGAGGGTCCTCTCGTCCTGACGTACGTGATGCCGCTCGAATGACGGAATCTGCGCGGAGCGAGTGTTCCAAGAGCAACAAACGTCAGGGAAGGGTCTGGTGGCGCCCGTGTGAAGGTCGGCGGTCCGTGTGGTGCCGAATCGGCCACACACGGACGACCCGGGCGGGCCGGGAGCTCAGCGCCGTCGAAGAAGGCTTCCGTCAGGCGGAAGCCGGCATTGTGCGGCGCGCGGCGCCTCCCGACGATGTGGCCACCACCCACAGACGGGAGCCGCAGCCATGCCGCACATGACCGCTTTCGCGCGGAACCAGTGGTACGTCGCCGCCTACGGCGAGGAGATCGGGCGCGAGTTGCTCGGCCGGACGATCCTCGGTGAGCCGCTCGTCCTCTACCGCGCCGAGGAGGACGGCACCCCGGTCGCCCTGCACGACCGGTGCGTCCACCGCCGCTACCCGCTCTCCTCGAGCGGCCTGGACGGCGACCTGGTCGTCTGCGGTTACCACGGTTTCACCTACGACCGCACCGGCGCCTGCGTGTACGTACCGGGCCAGAAACGCATCCCGCGCACGGCGCGCGTCGCCTCCTACCCGGTGGTGGAACAGGACTCGCTCATCTGGGTGTGGATCGGCGACCCGGCACTCGCCGACCCGCAGACCATCCCCCGGGCCCGGCACCTGGACTCCCCCGGCTGGACCACCGTGCGCGGCATGGAGCCGATCGACGCCGACTACGGCCTGCTCGTCGACAACCTCCTCGACCTGTCCCACGAGACGTATCTGCACGGCGGCTACATCGGCACCCCCGAGGTCGCCGAGACCCCCATCACCACCGAGGTGGACGAGGGCGCGGGCGTGGTCCGGGTGAGCCGGCACATGGACGACGCCGAGTGCCCCTCGTTCTACGCCCGTTCGACCGGCATCGAGGGCCGGATCACCCGCTGGCAGGACGTCGAGTACCACGCGCCCTGCCTGTATCTGCTGCACAGCCGGATCGCCCCGGTGGGCGTCGTACCGGAGCCGGACGGCAGCGACCCACAGGGCTTCCACACCGAGATCACCTACGCGATCACGCCGTCGGCCGACGGCACGGTGTACGACTTCTGGGCGGTGTCCCGGGACTGGGCGACCGAGGACGCCGAGGTCACCGAGTTCCTGCGGGCCAACAACCACACCGTCGTCATGCAGGACGTGGACGCGCTCAATCTGCTGCAGCGCACCCTCGGCACCGAGCGCACCGGCTACCAGGAGCTGAGCATCGACATCGACACCGGCGGTCTGGCCGCGCGCCGCATCCTGGCCCGTCTGGTCGAGGAGGGCGACAAGCCCGTCGAGGAGGTCCGGTGAGCCCCGGGATCCGGGAGTGGATGCCCCGGCATCCCGAAGGGCACGACAGCGAAGCGGCCGTACGATGACCCAACTCGAACTCACCGTAACCGCAAGGGAGTTCGCCGCCACAGGAGTGCTTGCCCTGACCTTGCGGGATCCGCTCGGCCGTGAGCTGCCCGGCTGGGAACCCGGCGCCCATGTGGATCTGCTGCTCGGGCCGGGGCTGGAGCGGCAGTACTCGCTGTGCGGGGATCCGGCGGACCGGTCGGCGTGGCGGATCGCGGTGCTGCGCGAACCCGCCGGGCGGGGAGGGTCGGCCCAGGTGCATGAGCAGGTCGGCGAGGGCACCAAGGTACGGGTGCGCGGGCCGCGCAACCGCTTCCGGCTGGAGCCCGCGCCCCGCTACCGGTTCATCGCCGGCGGTATCGGCATCACCCCGATCCTGCCGATGCTCGCGGCGGCCGAACGGGCGGGCGCCGACTGGACGCTGCTCTACGGCGGACGCACCCGCTCGTCCATGGCCTTCACGGGCGAGCTGACACGCTACGGCGACCGGGTGACCCTCGCCCCGCAGGACGAGACCGGCCTGCTGGACCTGGGCCCGGCGCTGGACGACCTGCCCGGGGGCACCCTGGTGTACTGCTGCGGTCCGGGGCCCCTGCTGGACGCCGTCGAGGGGCGCTGCCCGGCCGGGGTGCTGCGGGTGGAGCGGTTCCGGCCGAAGGAGCAACCGGCAGGCGGCCCCGAGGAGTTCGAGGTCGTGCTCGCCCGCAGCGGCCGGACCCTAACCGTGCCGCCGGAGGTGTCCGTGCTGGACGCCGTGCGCGGCGCCGGGGTCGAGGTGCTGTACTCCTGCACGGAGGGGACGTGCGGCACCTGCGAGACCGATGTGCTGGAGGGCGCCCCGGACCACCGGGACTCGGTCCTCACCGAGGAGGAGCGGTCGGCGGGCGACACGATGATGATCTGCGTGTCCCGGAGCCGGGGCGCCCGTCTGGTGCTGGATCTGTGACCCGGTCCTGGATCAGGACGTCAGGTACGCCTCCACCTCACTGAACTGCCCGGCGGGCCAGCCCGTGTTGGCGCTGACGGTGAGGCGGAGGTACCGCAGGTTCGTGCTGCTCGGCAGGGACACGGTGGCCGTGTTGCCGGTGGCCGGGTCGAAGCGGTAGCCCTGCGCGCCGACGACGGTGGAGTAGGTGGAGCCGTCGGTGCTGCCGAGCACGGTGATGGTCTGGGTGCGGGCACCCCAGGCCGAGGACGGCGGCAGCTTCAGCACCAGGCGGCGTACGGCGTAGGACGAGCCGAGGTCGACCGTCCAGGACTGCGGGAAGGCGTTGTTGGTGGACTCCCAGTAGGAGCTCGCGTCACCGTCGACCGCCTCGCCGGGCGTGTAGACGTCCTGGGAGCCGGTCGCGGAGGCCGGCCGGCCCTTGGCCAGGTTGCGGTTCGGGTCGGGGTCGGGGTTGCCCTGGCCGGGCTGGGGCCAGGTGGAGCAGTCCGACCAGGTGCTCGACCAGCCGGAGTTGCCGCCGCCGTCGGTGAGCGTGAACGGGCCGGAGTTCGCCGGATAGGGGCAGTTGTAGATGCCGGCGGCGCCGACCTGGGTGGCGGTGACGTTCCTGAAGGTGGCCGCGCCCTGCGCCTCGGCCTGGACGACGACCGTCCCGGTGTTCCGCACGGTCGCGCCCGTCACGTTGACGTTCCGGACCGGGTAGCCGTGTCCGCCGCCGGAGACGAACTCGAAGGCGCTGTAGGGGCTGTCGGTGATCGTGGTGTTCGTGATGTTCACGGTGGCGTCGATCGCGCTGTCGTAGGAGTCGACGCGCAGCGCGCCCATCGGATGGTTCCAGTTGGGGTTCATCGCGCCGGTGCGCACCAGCGTGTTGCCGTCGACCGTGATGGTGCCCGACAGCGGAGAGAAGGGGTCCATGAACTTCTGGTCGGAGATCGCGATACCGCTGCCGAGGGCGTTGGTGTCGGAGATCAGGTTGTTCTTCACCGAGATGTCGGTGCCGCCGTAGATCGCGATGCCGTTGGCGAGGTTGGGCTGCGAGATCGTGTTGTTCTCGAAGCTGGAGTCGGTGTCCGGCGAGTACAGCGACCACATGGCGAGCGCGTCGTCACCCTGGTTGCGCAGGAAGTTGTCGCGGACGACGACGCCCCTGGCGGTGCCGTTGAGGTTGATGCCGTCGGCGGTGGTGTCGAGGATGCGGTTGTTCTCCACCACCAGGTTGTCGTCGTTGCCCATCAGCCACATGCCGCACTTCATGTGCTGGATCCACATGCCGGAGACGGAGGAGTTCGGGCCGAGGGAGCCGTTGACGAAGTTGTCGGGGCTGGAGTCGACGCGCTCGGTGACCTCGCCGATGACCGCGAAGTCCTTGATGTGGACGTTTCCGGAGGAGCTGGACTGGTCGATGAACCGGGAGGTGTGCACCACCGAGTACCAGCTGCCGGCGCCCTGGAGCGTCACGTTCTGCACTCCGCTGAGGGACGAGGTGATCTTGTAGTCCCCCGGTGGGATCCACACCGTTCCGCCCTGGGCGGCGGCGATGGCGTCGCGGAAGGCCTGGGTGGAGTCGCCGTTGCCGCTGGGGTCGGCGCCCTTGGAGACCACGGACACCGAGCCGGCGGGCTGGGCGGCGGGCGCGGCGACCTGCTCGAAGTCGGCCACGTCGACGGTGACCTGGGTGCCGGTCGACTCGAAGGCGACCTTGTCGCCCGCCTGGATGTTCTGGCCGAGCATCAGGCGCGCGTCGTCGAAGAAGTGATGCTGCTTGGCGCCGGGGATCCAGCCGGTGTCGATGTAGGAGTACCTGGAGGTGACGGTCAGGGTCTTCGCGAGCCTGACCCCGTTGACGTACACGTTGAGCGTGCCGGACTGGCCGTCGGGGACGCTGTAGGCGAGGTTCACGGCGTTGGCGGCCTGGGGCGCCGTGAACTCGACGCGCTGTCCGGAGGTGAGGCGCACGGCCTGCCGTCCCGAGGCCTCGGAGGCGAGCGTGCCCTGGGTGTAGTCGGGGCCGATCCTGGTGCCGGTGGTGGTCGCCGACTCCGCCTCCACCGAGGTGAAGGGGAGGGCGGCGCCGGCGGCCGCGTGGGCGGCGGGCGCGACGGCGACGAGCATGCCGGCGGCGAGAGCCACAGCGACCGCAATGACTGGCATGCTCCTGACAGATCTGACCGTGGTGCTTGGCATGTGCTGATCCCTTCGGAGTGGGGGTGGGGGGATGGCGCGGTGCGTCGGCGGCTCAGCTCCGCAGCCAGACCGCCGTGTCCTGCGGCAGTCGGCCCTTGTCGTCCAACGGGCCGCTGGCGAGCATGAGGTGGGAGTGTCGGGGAAGCTCGGCAGGGGTGGGCGCGAGGTTGACCATGCAGGTCATGCCCTCGGCGCGGGTGAAGGCGAGGACGCCGCCGGGGGTGGGCAGCCAGGTCAGCGGGCCGCCGCCGAAGAGGGGGCGGGCGGCGATGGCCTGGCGGTAGAGGGTGAGCATGGAGTCCGGGTCACGCTGTTGCCGGTCGACCGCGTACGAGCTCCAGTCGACCGGTTGCGGCAGCCACGGCTCCTGCTGTGAACCGAACCCCGCGTACGGCATGTCGGCGGCCCACGGCAGCGGTACCCGGCAGCCGTCCCGGCCGGGGTCGGCTCCCTGCGACCGGAAGTACATCGGGTCCTGTATCCGCTCGACCGGTATCCCGGCCTCCGGCAGCCCCAGCTCCTCCCCCTGGTAGAGGTACACCGCGCCGGGCAGGGCCAGCGACAGCAGGGCGGCCGCGCGGGCCCGCCGGGTCCCGAGCGCCAGGTCGGTCGGCGTGCCGAAGGCCTTGGCGGCGAAGTCGAACCCGGTGTCCTCGCGGCCGTAGCGGGTGACCGTGCGCGTGACGTCGTGGTTGCACAGCACCCAGGTGGCCGGGGCGCCGACGGGGGCGTGCTCGGCGAGGGTGGTGTCGATCGAGGCGCGCAGCCGGCCGGGGTCCCAGGGGCAGGACAGGAAGGAGAAGTTGAAGGCGGTGTGGAGTTCGTCGGGGCGCAGGTAGCGGGCGAAGCGTTCGGGGTCGGGGAGCCAGACCTCGCCGACGAAGACGCCGTCGTACTCGTCCGCAACCCGCCGCCAGGAACGGTAGACGTCGTGGAGTTCGTCGCGGTCGACGAAGGGGTGCGGGTCGGGGTGGGAGGCGAGGTCGGGCAGGGCCGGGTCCTTGGCGAGCAGGGCGGCGGAGTCGATGCGGACGCCGGCGGCGCCCCGCTCGAACCAGAACCGCAGGATGTCCTCGTGCTCCTGGCGGACCGCCGGGTGGGCCCAGTTGAGGTCCGGTTGCTCGGGTGTGAACAGGTGCAGGTACCAGTCGCCGTCGGGCAGGCGGGTCCACACCGGTTCGGTGGAGCCGACGAACTGCGACGGCCAGTCGTTGGGCGGGAGTTCGCCGTGTGCGCCGCGTCCGGGGCGGAAGTGGAACAGCTCGCGTTCCGGGCTGCCGGGCCCGGCGGCGAGCGCGGCGCGGAACCAGGGGTGCTGGTCGGAGACGTGGTTGGGCACGATGTCGACGATGGTCCGGATGCCCAGCTCTCGTGCTTCCGCGATGAGCTTCTCCGCCTCGGCGAGGGTGCCGAAGGCCGGGTCGATGGTCCGGTAGTCGGCGACGTCGTAGCCGCCGTCCTTCAGCGGCGACAGGTACCAGGGGGTGAACCACAGGGCGTCCACGCCGAGTTCGGCGAGGTACGGCAGCCGGGCGCGGACGCCCGCGAGGTCACCGGTGCCGTCGCCGTCGCCGTCCGCGAAGCTGCGGACGTACACCTGGTAGATGACGGCCGAGCGCCACCAGTCGCGGTCCTTCAGGGCATGGGTGGGCTGTCCCACGGAGCTTGACCTTTCTGTGAGGCGGTGCGGCGCCTTCGGTGAGGCGGTGCGGCGCGTCAGCCCTTGGTGCTGCCCGCGCTGATCCCGGCGATGATGTGCCGCTGGAAGACGAGGAACAGCGCCACCATCGGGATGCTGGCGATCACCATCGCGGCGATGAGCACGGTGAGCTGGATGTTCTGCGACAGCTGGACCAGGGCCACGCTGATGGGCTGCTTGTCGGTGTCGGAGAAGACCATCAGCGGCCACAGGAAGTCCTGCCAGACGGCGACCAGCGCGAAGATCGACACCACGCCGAGCACCGGCCGGGACATGGGCAGCACCACCGACCACAGGATGCGCAGCCTGCCGGCGCCGTCGATCTCGGCGGCTTCCAGCACATCGCGCGGCAGCTGGTCGAAGAACCGTTTGAGCAGATAGAGGTTGAAGGCGTTGGCGACGGCCGGCAGCCAGATGCCGAGGGGGTCGTTGAGCAGGCTGGTGTGGATCAGCGGCAGGTCGGCGACCGTGAGGTACTTCGGTACGACCAGGGCCTGCGCCGGGACCATGAGGGTGGCCAGGATGCCGCCCAGGACCACCTTGCCGAAGGCCGGTCTCAGCTTGGACAGGGCGTAGGCGGCGGCCGTGCAGAACACCAGCTGGAACGCCCAGGCGCCGGCCGCCTGCACCACCGTGTTCCACAGGTGCTGCGGCAGCTGCATCAGGTCCCAGGCGTCGGTGTAACCGCCGAGATGCCAGTGCTCGGGGATCAGCGTCGGCGGGGTCCGGGCCACCTCGTCCGGGGACTTCATCGCGCCGGTCACCATCCAGTAGACCGGGAAGAGGAACGCGAGCGCGAAGAGGACGACGACGGCCGTGAACACCGTCCAGTAGACCGCCTTGCCGCGCGGGCGGGCGAGGGCGGCCGGGGAGACCAGGGTGCGGGTGCTCATGCGCCGTCCCCCTCGGTGCGGGTGAACCGCAGGTAGACGGCGGAGAAGACGCCGAGCAGGACCAGGAGCATGACGCTGAGGGCGCAGGCGCCGCCGAAGTCGTCGTAGAGGAAGGCGTACTTGTAGATGAGGTAGAGCACGGTCACCGTGGCGTTCTCCGGGCCGCCGCCGGTGATGACGAACGGCTCGGTGAACACCTGCATGGTGGCGATGATCTGAAGGAGCATCAGCATCAGGATCACGAACCGGGTCTGCGGGACCGTGACGTGGCGGACGCGCTGGAACAGGGTGGCGCCATCCAGTTCGGCGGCCTCGTACAGCTCGCCCGGGATGGACTGGAGGGCGGCGAGGTAGATGAGGACGGTGCCGCCCATGTTGGCCCAGGTCGCCACGATCACCAGGGAGACCAGGGCGGTGTCGGTGCCGTTGGACCAATTGGACGTCGGCAGGTGCAGGAAGCGCAGCGCCTCGTTGGCGAGGCCGGCTCCGGGGTCGTAGAACCACTTCCACAGCAGGGCGCTGACCACCGGCGGGATCATCACCGGCAGATAGACGACCACCCGGAAGAACGCCTTGGCGTGCCGGAGTTCGTTGAGAACGAGGGCGAGGAGGAAGGGGATCGCGAAGCCGATCAACAGGGCCAGCAGGGTGAAGGTGAGGGTGTTGCGCCAGGCCGCGCTGAACTCGGGGTCGTGCAGGACGCGGGTGAAGTTGGCGGTGCCGACCCACTCGGGCTTCGAGCCCGGCGTGTACTTCTGGAAGGCGATGACGACCGCGCGGATCGCCGGGTACCAGGAGAACAGGGCGAAGCAGACCAGGCCGCCGAGCAGGAAGGCGTAGGCGCGGGCCTGGTCGAGGAGGCGGCGCCGCCTGCGGCCCCCTGCCGGGGGCGGCGCCGGGACCGGGTGGACGGCGGCCTTCGTCACGGGCCGCCGTTCGGCCGTCTTCGTCATGGCGGTCAGCTCCGGGCCAGGATGCCGTCGATCTTGCCGGACGCGTCCTTGAGGAGCTGGTCGATGTCGGCGTCCTTGTTGGTGAGGACGGCGGAGACGGCCGAGTCGAGGACGGAGTAGATCTGCTGGGCGTCGGGCGGCTCGATCTTCATCGTCAGCTGCTGGTTGCCGTCGAGGAAGGCCTGGTAGTTCTCCACCGGGACATTGGCGTTGGCCTTCTTGACCTGCTGGTCCTTGGCGTCGGCGGCGCCGGTGAACAGACGCGGCTCGGGCAGGCCGACCGGGGCGTCGTGCTGCTTGGCGCGGGCGTAGTCGCCGAGGAAGCCCGATCCGGGGGTGAGGAACATGTGGTCGAGCAATTTCAGGCCGGCCCGGATCTGGGCGGGCGTGTCGTGCTTGTTGAACATGTAGCCGTCGCCGCCGATGAGCGTGGCCTTGCCGCCGGGCATCGGGCCGATGGCGATGTCGTCGTAGTTCGCGCCCTTCTCCTTGACCAGGATCGGGATGTTGTCGGGGGCGGAGAGATACATGCCGAGCTTGCCCGACCCCATCATCTGCTGCACGTCGTTGATGACGAGGAGCTGCTTGCTGCCCATGGAGGCGTCGGTCCACCGCATGTCGTGCAGGTTCTGCAGGACGGCGTGGCCCTCGGGGGTGTCGATGGTGGCCTTCTTGCCGTCGGCGCCGACGACGTCGCCTCCTTGTGAGTACAGCTCGGCGGTGAAGTGCCAGCCGCCCTGGTTCTGGGCGCTGTAGTCGGCGTACCCGACGGTGCCGCCTCCGAGGGCGGCGATCTTCTTGGCGTCGGCGCGGACCTCGTCCCAGGTGGTGGGGGGCTTGTCCGGGTCGAGGCCGGCCTTCTGGAAGAGCTTGCGGTTGTAGATCAACCCCATGCTGTATCCGGTGCGCGGGATGCCGTAGACCTTTCCGTCCACGGTGTAGATGTCCCGCAGCTGCTTCTGGAGGGTGCCGTAGGACTTCAACTCCTTCAGGTACGGCGTGAGATCGGCCGCCTGGCCTATGTCCACGACGTGCCTGGCGTCGGTGAAGTACGTGTAGAAGACGTCCTCCATCTGACCGCCGGCGAGCTTGGCGTCGAAGGTCTTCGGGTCCTGGCAGGGGAAGGCGTCGTGCGCGACGACGTCGGTGTCCGGGTTCTGCTTCGCGAAGGAGGCGAGGTCCTCCTCGAAGAACGTCCGGTCGACCTTGGCGCTTTTCGGCGGTTCGCAGTTGACGGTGATGCGGGTCTTGCCGCTCGCCGAGTCGCCGCCACCCGACCCGCAGGCGGTGGCGGCCAGGGCGAGCGAGGAACAGACGCCGATCGCGACGAAGGTACGGCGGAACCCGGTGCTTGTCATCGGTGGACCCCCTGATGGAACTCATGGCAGGAGCGGTGGGCGCCGCACACTCAAGCACCGCCGACATCGGAACGCAAGATGTCGCGCGAAGTCTGCAATTGTTTGACAGAGTCGTGGATCTTCGAGATCCCGGCCAGGAACTCAGTCGCGCGGGGCTTGCGCAGTGGATCCGCGCACCACCAGCTCGGGCTCGAACAGCAGCTCCTCGGCGGGTACGGCGGTGCCGCCGATCTGCGCGTTCAGCAACTCGACGGCCGCGCGCCCCATGGCCTCGATGGGCTGGCGGACGGTGGTGAGCGGGGGCTCGGTGCAGTTCATGAACGCCGAGTCGTCGTAGCCGACGACCGAGATCCGCCCCGGCACGCCGTACCCCTTGCGGCGTGCGGCCCTGACCGCGCCGAGCGCGAGCGGGTCGCTGGCGCAGATGATGCCGGTGACACCCCGGTCGATCAGCCGGGACGCGGCGGCGTGACCGCCCTCGATGGAGAAGATGGCCCGGGCGACGAACTCCTCCGGCAGGTCTCCGGCGATCGCCCGCGCGGCGGCCAGCTTGCGCGCCGAGGGCACGTGGTCACCGGGGCCGAGGACCAGCCCGATGCGCTCGTGGCCGAGCGAGGCCAGATGCCGCCACGCCTGCTCGACGGCGACGGCGTCGTCACAGGACACGCCCGGGAAGCCGAGGTGTTCGATGGCCGCGTTGACCAGCACGACGGGGATGTTGCGCTCGGCGAGCAGCCGGTAGTGATCGTGCGGGGCGTCCGCCTGCGCGTAGAGGCCGCCGGCGAAGACGACGCCGGAGACCTGCTGCTGCAGCAGCAGTTCGACGTAGTCCGCCTCCGAGACGCCGCCCTTGGTCTGTGTGCACAGCACCGGGGTGAGGCCGAGCTGGGCCAGCGCGCCACCGATGACCTCGGCGAACGCCGGGAAGATGGGGTTCTGCAGCTCCGGCAGCACCAGGCCGACGAGCCGGGCGCGTTCGCCGCGCAGCTGGGTGGGGCGCTCGTAACCGAGGACGTCCAGCGCCGTCAGCACCGCCTGCCGGGTCGCGTCGGAGACCCCGGGTTTGCCGTTGAGCACCCGGCTGACGGTCGCTTCGCTGACGCCGACCTTCTTCGCCACTTCCGCAAGTCGTCGTGTCATGTGCGCAAGCCTAGCGCAAGTCATGCAAGCGGCTTGCGTAAGAATGCCTCAAGCCTGGATGCGGGGCCGCAGGCACTTTCGACCCGGCGCCGCCGGCGACCTGAACGCCGGCGGTGCCGGGTCAGTTCTCGGGGGCCGGGACGACCGTCAGACGGGCCGCCGCGCCCCGGGACCGGCGCGGACGGCGGGCCGGTGCGGCGGGCCGGCGGTTCTCCCGCAGGACCATCGAAAGGCGCCGGTAGCCGAGGTCGCGCAGGACCTCCGGTGTCTCCTCGACGATGCGGCACTCGATGGGGCCGCGCCGCGGGTCGGGGTGGAGCAGCAGCCGGACGGCCCCGTCGAGCCGGGTCGCGCGCTCGCCGACGGCGTGGATCCAGTGCGGCAGGCCCTGGCGGTAGGCGGCCTCCATGAGCGGGTCCTGGGCGATGTCCCGGCGGACGGCCTGGAGTTCGTGATCGTGACCGTATGCCTCGAGGGCGGCCTTGAAGTGGGCCAGCATCGGCAGGCACCAGCCCTGTTCGTGCTCGCCGAGGACGTCGGCCGCGTCCGGATGGAACAGGACGAACCGCAGGAAGTTGTCCCCGGGCATGGCCGTCGCCTGCCGGCGCATGCCACGGAAAAGTGACTCGAACGCGCCGTTGGCCATGACGACGTCCCAGCGGTGGTCGACGACCAGGGACGGGCAAGCGAGGGACTCCAGCAGTAGGGCGTAGTCCTGGAGATACGCCTGGGTCTCGAAGGTCTCGGGGACGGGCCGCGGTGCCGGCCGCTGCCCTCCTGCCTGATGCGCCATCGGGAGGTCACCCCTCTTGCCTCTGCGGCCTTCACGCGGCCCTGTGATCCTGCGGCCCGCGACAAGACCGTGTCAACTATCGTGGCATTTTGTGCTCGTTGACGGCTGAAATTCGCCACAGTTGTGGCGACACCTGGATGTGAGTTCGAGACACCCGCTAGTCTCCGGGAAGTCCACGGCGATCGCTCGTCAGAAGCACGGACGCATCTGAAGCCCTCGAGAGACGTAGGAGTTCTGTCGGTGACGGATGGCTACGAGGATCCGGGCGCCACGGCGACCGCCCAGCTGCCGGCCGTCGTCGCCCGCGTCACCGCACTCGCCGACCGGCTCGGCGTGGCACGCGCCGAGGTCTTCGACATCGGGCGGCTCTCCGTGGCCTGCGGGGTCCCGGAGCCGGTGGTCAAGGCCCTGCTCACCGGCCGGCCCGCCGGCGAACCGGACGTACAGGCCCGCTTTCTGCAGCGCCTGGACCTGTTGCGGCGCACCCGGCTGAAACCCAACGGCCGCAAGTACACCCAGCAGGAGATCGCCGACGGCGCGGGCATGTCCCGGCAGCAGGCCGGCGCCCTCATCAACGGCGACCGGCGGCCGACCATGGAGCACTGCGACGCGCTGCAGCGTTTCTTCCGGGTGCACGCCGGCTTCCTCACCGCGGAGGACCCCGAGGCGCTGGCGGGCGCGCTGCAGCGCACCGAGCAGGAGCTGCTGACGAAGCTCGCCGACCGGGAGCGGGCCGCCGCCGGGGCCGAGGAGGATCCGCTGGAGCGGCTGCTGCAGGACCACGGGGTGCGCGGAATAGCCTGGCGGGCCGCGCAGTTGCCCACCGACCAGCACCGGGACAAGGTCGCGGAGTGGCTCGACATGCTCCTGGAGAGCGTCAAACGGCCCGAGTCGTGAGCCGGGGGAGGACTGTGGGCATCGGCAGGGACATGCGCCGGCTGTGCAACGAGCTGGTGGGCGGTCTTGCGCTGCCCGCGCCGGTGCCGCCGCGGGAGCTGTACGGCGCGCTGTGCGAGGCGATGAGCCGCCGCCGGGGCCGCCCGGTGCACTTCCGTGCCGCCGCCTTCCCGACGGGCACGGCGAGCGGCCTGTGGCTGGACCTGACCGACCGCGATCTCGTCGTCGTGGAGGAACGCACCGCGCCGGACCACCAGTTGGTGATCCTGGGCCACGAACTGTGGCACATGCAGGCCGACCACCGCGAACACCACGTCGACGGCGTGGGCGTGGCCACGCGGCTGCTGCACGACGACACCGACCAGGAGGCCCTCCAGGCCACGGTGCAGCGCGTCGCGGCCCGGACGCGTTTCGACCTCGCCGAGGAGCGGGACGCCGAGACCTTCGGTCTGCTGCTGGCCAGCAAGTGCCGCACCTGGCTCGCAGGTTCGGCCCTGCGCGGCCCGGTGCAGCGCGACGACGTGGCCGGGCGCATCGAAGCGTCCCTGGGGTATCCGGGACCGCAGGGCTGACGCCGGTCCGGGCCACAGGATGGGCCCGGGGCCGCCGTGCGGCGCAGGGGTGAAAGGATTCGGCCTCGGCTGAGCGGGCGAACCGGGACGCGGCCGGACGGCGTTGTCAGTGGTGGGCGGCAAGCTGGAGAGGTGCGCCGCAGCGCGCGCGACCGTGACGCCTACTCGGGGAGAGCCGACCGATGCCCACCGCCGTACTGACCGACCGTGAGCGCACCGCCGTACAGGCCTATCTGCGGTTGTTGCACACCGTGCGCGCCGTCTTCGACGGGCCACCGGACGGCGGCCGGCCCGCCGTGGTGCCGCCCGTCGTGCTGGCCGAGGCGGAACAGGCCCTGGAGCGCGCGGGTCTCACGGGCAACGAGGAGCGGTTCTTCCGGCTGCTGCGCGACTGGTGCCCGCCGGCCTGAGCGGGCCGGGCGCTGCGCGCCGCCGCCGGGGGCTCAGGAGTGCGGGACGACCACGGCGGTGGTGACCACTCCGTCGCGTACGGCCCACCGGCCGTCGAAGACCTGGACCCGGCGGCCGCCGACCCGGGGCCCGGGGACGAGGAGTTCGGCACGCAGGGTGCCGTGCGGCTCGTCGCCGGGGCCGGGGTCGAGGAAGATGTCGGCCTCGGAGAAGTCCAGCCAGGTGCGGGCCAGGGGGAACCACGCCTTGTAGACGGACTCCTTGGCGCTGAACAGGATCGTGTCCCAGTGCACGCCGGGCCGCCGGTCCGAGAGCCGGGCGAACCGCTCGGCCTCGGCGGGCAGGTGGACGGCTGGGCGGACCTCCTCCGGGAGCGGCCCGTGCGGTTCGGCGTCGATGCCGAGGGAGGCCAGATCGCCGGCCCGGGCCAGCGCGGCGGCGCAGTAGCCGTCGCAGTGGGTGATGCTGCCGATCAGGCCGGCCGGCCAGCGCGGCGCGCCCCGCTCGCCTCTGAGGACGGACTGCGCGGGCACGCCGAGCTTCTCCATGGCGCGCCGGGCGCAGCCGCGTGCGGCGGCGAACTCGCGGCGGCGCTTGGTCAGGGCCCGTGCGACGAGCGCTTCCTCCCCGGGGTGGAGCGGGGCGTCCCACAGCGGGTCGTCACCGTGTGCCTCCACGGCCACGACCGACTCCGGGAGCAGCTCCTCGATCACCGGTTCCGACCTCCATCGGCAGGATGCGGCGCAGCCGTCCCGGCGGCTCCGGGCGCTTGCGCCATTCACGGGGATATCCTACGGAGACCTCCTCGAAGCGGACTCCGTCGTGCCAGGTGGTGCGCGGGATGTGCAGATGGCCGTAGACCATGGTCGCCACGCGGAACCGGCGGTGCCAGTCGGCGGTCAGCAGGGTGCCGCACCACATGGCGAACTCCGGGTACCACAGCACCTCGGTGGGATGCCGGTGCAGCGGATAGTGGTTGACCGGTACGACCGGCAGGTCCGGGGGCAGCTCGGCGAGCCTGCGCTCGGTCTCGGCGACCCGCGCCCTGCACCAGGCGTCACGGGTCGGGTAGGGATCGGGGTGCAGCAGGTACTCGTCGTTGCAGACCACGCCCGTGCTCTCGGCGTAGGCCAGGCCCTCGGCCTTGGTGGCGCAGCCGGGCGGCAGGAACGAGTAGTCGTAGAGCAGGAACAGCGGGGCGACGACCACCGGGCCGCCGGGGCCGTGCCAGACCGGGTAGGGGTCCTCGGGGGTGACGACGCCCAGCTCGCGGCACAGGCCGACCAGGTGCTCGTAGCGGGCGACGCCGCGCAGGGTGACCGGATCCTTCGGGTGCGTCCACAGTTCGTGGTTGCCGGGGACCCACAGCACCTTGCGGAAACGGCCGGCGAGCTGCTCCAGGGTCCACCGGATGTCGGCCACCGTCTCGGCGATGTCCCCGGCCACGATCAGCCAGTCCTCGTCGCCGGCGGGCCGCATGTCCTCGACCAGGGCGCGGTTCTCCGGATAGCCGATGTGCAGGTCGCTGATGGCCAGCAGCTGCCCGGCCCCGGCCTCAGACTCCACCCGACACCCCTTCCGATCTTCCTCCGCCGGGACCACGAGATCACATTCCCGGACAACCAGACAAGAGGATCCCCGGCCGCCGTGTCACGGGGGTCCGGCAGCGGGCCGGAAGCCGGCCGGAAGGGACCGGCGAGCCTCCTGGACGGGTCCCGGAAATCCGTAACATCCGCGTTGCACGCGCGGGCTCTTGAAAGCCGTATGATCGCCCCGACACCATCACCCCAACCTCCCTTTTCGCAGGGGTTGTTTGGTGTCCCTTCCTCCCTCCTGCCCGGGCACGGGCCGCTGAGCCCTGCCCGAAAACCGTGAAAGGCGGCCTGCATGCTCTCTCGCGTACGCGTCTGGCTCAACCGCACGTACGCGGAGAACGTGTTCTTCATGGATCAGCTGCGCAGAAATCCCAGCGATCGCGCGGTGGAGATCCATGCCACGCACGCAGACCCCGACTCCCCCGTCCTGGCCGCCGCCGACACCGCCGACCTGGAACCGGAGGGCCTGTCCCCGGCCGCCTACGTCGAGTACGCGCTCGACCAGTGCGCCCGGCGCGGCATCGACGTGTTCGTGCCCCGGCTGCACCAGGCGGCGATCGTGCGGCACCGTGCGGAGTTCGCGGCGGCGGGTACGGCCCTGCTGGCGCCGACGCCCGAGGCGGTGGCCGTGTTCGAGGACAAGGCGACCGCGTACGAGGCGGTCCGCTCGGTGGGCGTCCCGGTGCCGCCGTGGTGGCGGGTACGCACGGCCGAGGAACTCCTCGCCGCCGTGGAGGAGTTGGAGGCGGCCGGGCACAAGGCGTGCTTCAAACCGGCCGCCGGTGCCGGCGGGGTCGGCTTCCGGGTGATCACCCGCGCCCCGTTCTCGCTCGCCCATCTCGAGGGGTTCCCGGGCCCGTACGTCCAGCTCGACCTGGTCCTCGAGGCGCTGCGGCGGTCCGGGCGGCCGGTGGACTGGCTGGTGATGCCGCGCCTGGAGCAGCCCGAGGTGTCGGTCGACTGCCTGACCGGGCCCGACAACCGGCTGCGGTTCGCGGTGGGCCGCACCAAGAACGGCCGCCGCAGGGGCTTCACGCTCGACGAGCGGTGGCTGGAGCCGGCCCGGCTGATCGCGGAGGGCTTCGGGCTGCACCACCTGTCCAACATCCAGTTCCGCATGCTCGGCGACCGGCCGGTGCTGCTGGATGTCAACACGAGGCCCTCCGGGGGCCTGCACCAGGTGTCCTTGTGCGGGGTGAACGTGCCCTGGGCCGCCGTGCAGTTGGCTCTGGGTGAGGATCCCGGGGTGATCGAGCCGCCGTTCCTGGGGCAGGACTACACGGTGGTCTCGGGCCCGCGATCGCTGCTGCCTGTGCCTGCGGCGCTTCCGCGGCAGAGGGAGGCGGAGATCGCCCTTCCGGTGGTGCCCGCGCAGGCGGCTTCGGCGGTGGAGGTCCTGCCGCTCTAGGCCGTCGGTATGGACCAATTCTGCCGCCGTCCTTGACAGCCGGATTGGTCCATACCAAATTCATGGGCGCACCTCCGCACAGCCGTGCACTCCCGAACACCCCATCCCCACAGGGAGATCGCGTGCGCAATCCACTCGGACGTCACAGACGTCGGCTTCTCGCTCTCCTCGGTTCCGTCGCCCTCGCGGTCGGCGGGGCCATCGCCCTTCCGGGTACCGCTCAGGCGGCCAACATCCTCACCAACCCCGGCTTCGAGTCCGGCGGCCTCTCCCCCTGGACCTGCACCGGCAATCTCGGCTCGGTCGTCTCCTCCCCCGTGCACAGCGGCTCGAAGGCGCTGCAGGGCGCGGTGACCGACAGCGACGACGCGCAGTGCAGCCAGACCGTCGCCGTCCAGCCGAACACGACGTACACCCTCAGCGGCTGGGTACGCGGCAGCTATGTGTACCTGGGCGTGAACGGCGGCGCCTCGACCTGGACGACCTCGCCGACGGCGTACAGCCCGCTCAGTGTCTCGTTCACCACCGGTGCCTCACAGACCAGCGCCACCATCTATGTCCACGGCTGGTACGCCCAGGGCACCTACTGGGCCGACGACATCGGCCTGGACGGCCCGGGCGGCGGCGGGGGCGGCGGGGACACACAGGCGCCGACCGCGCCGACGGGCCTGACCTCCACCGGCAAGACGTCGTCCAGCGTCTCGCTGTCGTGGAACGCCGCCACGGACAACGTGGGAGTGACCGGTTACGACATCTACAGCGGCGCCAACCAGGTGCTGACCGTCTCCGGCACGTCCGCCACGGTCAGCGGGCTCTCGCCCAGCACGTCGTACACCTTCACGGTGAAGGCGCACGACGCGGCCGGGAACGTCTCGGCCGCCTCCAACGCCGTCTCCGTGACCACGAACGCGGGCAGCGGCGGCGGCACCGGGTTCACGCAGGCCGCGCCGTATCTGTACGAGGGCTGGGGCGATCCCCCGAGCCCGGCGACGGTGATGAGCGCTACCGGGATCAAGTCGTTCACCATGGCGTTCGTGCTGGACTCCGGCGGCTGCACCCCGGCCTGGGACGGCAGTCGGCCGCTCACCGGCGGCGCCGACCAGAGCGCGATCAACGCCGTCCGGTCCGCCGGCGGTGATGTCGTACCGTCCTTCGGGGGCTGGCAGGGCAGCAAGCTCGGCGCCAACTGCTCCTCCGCGGCCGCGCTCGCCGGCGCCATCCAGAAGGTGATCGACGCCTACGGCCTGAAGGCCGTCGACATGGACATCGAGAACACCGACGAGTTCGAGAACGAGGCCGTGCAGGCGAAGATCCTCACCGCGCTGAAGACGGTCAAGGCCGACAACCCCGGCCTGAGGACCCTCGTCACCTTCGGCACCTCGACCACCGGGCCGACGTACTACGGAAACCGGCTGATCGAGCAGGCGCAGTCGCTCGGCGCGAACATCGACGTGTTCACCATCATGCCGTTCGACTTCGGCGGCGGCTCGGACATGTACGGCAACACCGTCAACGCCGCGGAGGGCCTGAAGGCCAAGCTGAAGTCGACCTTCGGCTGGGACGACGCGACCGCCTACGCCCACATCGGCATCTCGGGCATGAACGGCCTGTCGGACCAGCAGGAGACGACCACCCCGGCGATCTGGACCCAGATCCGCGACTGGGCGAACTCCCACCACATCGCGCGGCTCGCCTTCTGGTCGGTCAACCGCGACCGGCCGTGCGCGGGCGGCGGCGTGGTGAGCAACTGCTCCGGCATCAGCCAGAACACCTGGCAGTTCACCTCGATCACGGCCGGGTTCACCGGCTGACGGTCGCTTGCGATACGGCGCAGGGCCGCTCGGCGGAGTGGCCCTGCGCCGCGTGCCGTCTCAGCGCCCCACGGCCAGGCGCAGGGTGCGCACCTCGAACGGGCGCAGGTGCAGGGGTACGGCGTTCCCGTCGGCCTCGGCCGGGCCGAGCGGGCGTTCCAGCAGGTCGGTGACGTCGGCTCCGGCCAGCGGGAACCCGGTGCGCAGCACCCCGGCGGCCCGGCCGCCCCGGGACTCGTACAGCCGGACCACCACGTCCCCGGAGCCGTCGTCGGCGAGCTTGACCGCCTCCACGGTCACGCCCTCGCCCTGGGTGGAGACCACCGGCCCGGGCTCGCCCGCCGAATCGGCCACTCGCAGCGGCAGGTTGAGGGCGTGGCCCTCGGCGACCGCGTCCTCGATGCTCGCGCCGGGCAGCAGGGCGTAGGTGAAGCGGTGCCGGCCCTGGTCCGCCTCGGGGTCGGGGACGCGCGGGGCGCGGACCAGGCTGAGGCGGACCGTGGTGGTCGTGCCCCCGTCCTCGCGGACGGTGCGGGAGACGTCGTGGCCGTAGGTGGAGTCGTTGATGACGGCGACGCCGTAACCGGTTTCGGCGATGTGCACCCAGCGGTGGCCGGAGACCTCGAAACGGGCGGCCTCCCAGCTGGTGTTGGTGTGGGTGGGCCGCTGGACGTGGCCGAACTGGATCTCGGCGGAGGAGTGCGGGGCGCGCAGATCGACGGGGAAACCCGCCTTGAGGATCTTCTCCGTCTCGTGCCAGTCGAGGTCCGTCTCGATGTCGATGCGGGCGCTTCCCGCGCGGACGGTGATCGTCTGGGTGATGCGGGAGCCCTTGCCGAAGGAGCGGACCACCCGGATCGCGCCCGCCAGGGCGTCCTCCTCGACCACGGTGACCGAGTCGGGTTCCAGCAGGTCGGTGTAGCGGTTCCGGTAGTGCTTGTCGATGTCCCAGGCGTCCCAGCAGTTGGGCAGGTCCGTGTGGAGGCGGAGCAGGTTGCCCGGGCCGGCGAGGACTTCGCGGCCGGCCCGTAGATCGCGTACGGACGACAGTGTGCCGTCTGCGGCCACCTCTACCCGGACGATCCCGTTGTCCAGGGTGCGCCCCTCGACCGTGACCGGGTGCGGGGGTTCGGCGGGCGTGAGGGACGCGGAGCCGTTCGCGGGCACCTCTACGTACATCGGTGCGCCCTCGGGGGTGCGGACCACCTCGGCGCGGTCGCGGGGGGCGGTGTTGAACACGCGGGGCCCGCCGGTGCCCAGGGCGGCGATCGCCTCGCCCGTGAGCGCCGTCAGCTCCCCGGCCACGCGGGCGTATTCGGCCTCGGCCTCGCGGTGCACCCAGGCGATGGACGAGCCGGGCAGGATGTCGTGGAACTGGTGCAGCAGGACCGTCTTCCACAGGCGGTCGAGCTTCTCGTACGGGTAGGCGTAGCCGGGTGCGTGCAGGGCGGCCGTCGTGGCCCACAACTCGGCCTCGCGCAGCAGGTGTTCGCAGCGGCGGTTGCCCTGCTTGGTGCGGGCCTGGGTGGTGTAGGTGGCGCGGTGCAGCTCCAGGTACAGCTCGCCCGCCCAGACCGGGGCGTCCGGGTACTCCTCGCGGGCCTTGGCGAAGAACGCGTCGGGGTGTTCGATCTCGACCCTGGCGGAGCCCTCCAGGTCCTTCAGGCGGCGGGCGCGTTCCATGATCTCGCGGGTGGGGCCGCCTCCGCCGTCGCCCCAGCCGAAGGGGGCGAGGGAGCGGGTGGCGCCGCCCTTCTCGGCGTAGTTGCGGACCGCCCGGGCCATCTCGGCGCCGCTGAAGCGGGCGTTGTAGGTGTCGATGGGCGGGAAGTGGGTGAAGATCCGGGTGCCGTCGATGCCCTCCCACCAGAAGGTGTGGTGGGGGAAGGCGTTGGTCTGGTTCCAGGAGATCTTCTGGGTGAGGAACCACTCGTTGCCGGCGAGCCTGGCCAGCTGGGGGTAGGCCGCGGTGTAGCCGAAGGAGTCCGGCAGCCAGACACCCTTGGTCTCGATGCCGAAGTGCTCCATGAAGAACCGTTTGCCGTGGACCAGTTGGCGGGCCAGGGCCTCGCCGCCGGGCAGGTTGCCGTCGGCCTCCACCCACATCCCGCCGACCGGCGCCCACTGGCCCTTCGCCACCGACTTCTTGATCCGCTCCCACACGTGCGGGTAGTGCTCGCGCACCCACTCGTACTGCTGGGCCTGGGAGCAGGCGAACACGAACTCCTCGTACTCGTCGGCGAGCGCGGTGACGTTGGCGAAGGTCCGGGACGTCTTGCGCCTGGTCTCACGGATCGGCCACAGCCAGGCGGTGTCGATGTGCGCGTGGCCGACGCCGGAGAGGATGTGCGCGCTGGCGTGGGCGGGCCTGGCCAGCGCCGGGCGCAGGGACTCCCGTACCGCGGGGGCCGAGGCGGAGATGTCGTCCAGGTCGAGCAGGTCCATGGCGCGGTCGAGGGCGTGCATGATCTCGTGCCGGCGCGGTTCGTGCTCGCCGAGCTCCAGCATCAGTTCGCGCAGCACCTGGAGGTCGAGGTCGAGGTGCCAGACCTGTTCGTCCAGGACGGCGAGGTCGGCGCGGCGGAAGGTGTACAGCGGGCGGTCGCCCGCCGTCCGTACATCGCCGAGCGGCGTCGGTCCGGCGAAGCCGTTGGCCAGGATGTCCGGGTTGGAGGCCGCCTCCACCAGGTACTCGACCACCTCGCCGCCCGCCGCCGGGTGGGCGACCGGCACGTACTGGTTGAGCGGGTTGACCGCCTTCAGCGGGGTGCCGTCGGTGCGGTGGACGAGCGCCTCGGCCTGGTTGCCGGGCCAGTCGCCGACGAACCCGAGGTCGATGACCGACTCCACCCGCCGCCCGGCCCACTCGGCGGGGACCCGGCCACGCATCCGGAACCAGGTCGTCCCCCAGGGCGGACCCCAGGGGGGTGTTCGTCGTGAACGGTGTGTACGGGGCGGCCGCGGCCTCCTCGAAGGAGACCGGTTCCCCCGGGGCCTGCCAGGCCTCCACCTCCAGGGGGACACGTGCCGCGTAGATCGCGGGCTTGATGCGCTGGCTGTGGAGGCGTTCGACGCGGTCCTCGATCCTGCGGCGTTCGTCGTGCATGGAGATCTCCAGGAGGGAGCGGCGAGCGAAACGAGGGAAAGCGCTTACCGACTGCTCACTTAAGGTACGCCAGGCCAGGATGGACCTCGAGGTAGCCCTCGACCAGCCTGCGGGCCACGTTGACCGAATCGACCAGCGGATGCAGCGCGAACGCCTTCACGGCCGCCTGCCGGGAACCCGACTCGGCGGCGGCGAGCACCTCCCGCTCGACGGCCTTCACCGAGCAGACCAGTCCGGTGGCGTGATCGGGCAGCGGGGCGACGGCGACCGGGTGGGCGCCGCCCGCGTCGACCCGGCAGGGGACCTCGATCACGGCGTCGCCGTCGAGCACGGAGAGCGAGTCTCCGTTGCGCACGTTGAGGATCAGTGTGGTCGGCTCGTCGCGGGCGACGGCCCGCATCAGGGCGAGCGCGACCTTCTCGTAGCCGCCGGACAGGTCCTCGGCCTCGCGCTCGCCCGCGCCGGCGCTCTCCCGGTTCTCGGCCATGTAGGTGGCCTCCCGCTCGGCGCGCGTGCGGTCCCACACCTCCAGCGCGGACCGGTCGGTGCGCAGGGCCTCCGTGTAGAAACGGGCCTGCTGGTCGCGCAGGAAGGCGCCCCGGGTCTGCCCGGCCCGCTGGTAGGCGCGTACGGCCTCCCGGTTGAAGTAGTAGTAGTGCAGATACTCGTTGGGGATCGCACCGAGCGACTGCAGCCAGTCGGCGCCGAACAGCCTGCCCTCCTCGAAGGAACCGAGCAGGGCGGGGTCGGCGAGCAGGCGCGGCAGCTCGTCGCGTCCGGCGACCCGCAGGCCGCGCACCCAGCCGAGGTGGTTGAGGCCGACGTAGTCGACGAGGGCCTCCTGCGGGTCGGCGCCGAGGACGCGGGCGATGCGGCGGCCGAGGCCGACGGGCGAGTCGCAGATGCCGATGACGCGGTCGCCGAGGTGCCGGGACATGGCCTCCGTGACCAGGCCGGCCGGATTGGTGAAGTTGATGACCCAGGCGTCCGGGGCGAGGCGGGCCACGCGCCGGGCGATGTCGACGGCGACGGGCACCGTCCGCAGACCGTAGGCGATGCCGCCCGCGCCCACGGTCTCCTGGCCGAGCACGCCCTCGGCGAGCGCCACGCGCTCGTCGTCCGCCCGGCCCTGCAGGCCGCCGACGCGGATCGCGGAGAAGACGAAGTCGGCGCCGGCGAGCGCCTCGTCGAGGCCGGTGGTGGCGGTGACGCGGGGCGCGTCGGGGACGCCGGCGGCCTGTTCGGCCAGGACACGCGTCACCGCACGCAGCCGGTGCTCGTCCAGGTCGTGCAGGACGACCTCGGTGACCCGCCCTTCGGCGTGGTCGGTCAGCAGCGCACCGTGGACGAGCGGCACCCGGAACCCGCCGCCGCCCAGAATCGTCAGTTTCACGTCTGCACCCTTCCCCGAACTCCCGCCACGGCCACCTCGGCCCCGGCCCCTGGAGGGTGGACCGGGTGGTGGCCGGGTCCACCGGCATCCCATCATTTCCGAGCGCGCGGACCACTGGGCGGCCACCCAGTCCACGCCGGGCCTTCAGGGCGGCTTCATCCGGGAGTTCTGGGGCCACGCAATCCTGCGGCGCGTGAGCGACGGAAGACGGGCCGGGCGCGCGGGTGCCGGGCGGTACGACGACGGTGTCACGGCACCCGGCCGGCGCCGGGCGTACGGCGGTGACCACGACAGCCCATCCACCGCGGACGGGGCGGACGAGGCGGTCGAGGCCCAAGGGGCCGAAGTGGTGGTCTTTCCCCTCCGCAGCGACCGCATCCCGCGGCCAGGCCCGCACCACCGTCGGGAGATCGAGGCACCGGTCCGCATCCGGTGCTACCGGCACGAGGGGATCGTCGTCGCCAACCACCGGCGTTTCCCGGGTCTTGCCGGGCTGGCGGCGACCTGGGAGCTGGCGCCGGCCCACGGCCCCACCCTGACCGCTCCGGCCGAGCTGCCCGATCTGCGGCCCGGCGAGACGGCGGCCGTACCACTGCCCTTCACCCTGCTGGAGGACGGCGGTGAGGCGTGGCTGACGCTGCGGGTGGTGACGGCCGAGGCCGAGCCGTCGGTGCCGCGCGGTACCGAGGTGTGCGCGCCGCGGATCCGCCTGCGGGCGGCGGCGCCGGTGCTCACCCTGGCCCGGCCGCCCGCCGACGACGAGCCGAGGCTCGACGCCCTCGTACGGAAGGTCGCGCCGGCGCACCACGAGCCCGTCCTTCCGTAACTCCCTGGCCCCCCTACCCCCCCGCACGACTCCCCCGCAAAACCTCTCACCCTCACGGAGCACACGTGTGTACGTCGCATGACCACAGCCAGGGCGAGGCCGTGCAGGCCGGTGCCGGACGACGGAGCTTCCTCAGGGCCACCGCGCTGCTCGGCGCCACGGCCGGGGCCGCGGTACCGGCCCTTGCGGTTCCGGGTGTCGCCGAGGCGGCCGAGCGGGGCGGCCGGCGGCCGGACGCGGACAGCCGCCGGTTCACGCTCGCGGTGATGCCCGACACCCAGTACCTGTTCGACGGCCCGAGCATCTACCCGGCGCCGCTGGAAGCCTCGCTGCGCTATCTCCTGGAGCACGGCAAGGACGACAACATCGTCTTCCTGACCCACCTCGGCGACCTCACCCAGAACGGCGCCGAGGACGAGTTCGCCGCGATCGGCGAGGCGTTCGGGATCCTGGACCGCCGGGGCGTCGGCTACAGCGTGCTGGCCGGCAACCACGACATCAGGTCGTCCACGGACGACCAGCGCGGCTCGACGCCGTACCTGGACACCTTCGGGCCGCGGCGCTTCCGGGACAAGCCGACGTTCGGGGGCGCCTCTCCGGACGGCTACAACACCTACCACCTGTTCAAGGCCGGCGGCCGCGAGTGGATGGTGCTCGCACTGGACTGGCGGCTGTCGGCACAGGGGTACGCGTGGGCGAAGGACGTGCTCGCCCGGCACCCGAGGACGCCGGTCGTGCTCACCACGCACGAACTGGTCGTCGGGGACGAGCAGTTGTCGGCCTACGGACAGCAGCTGTGGGACCAGCTGATCGAGGACCACGACCAGATCTTCCTGACCCTGAACGGCCACTACTGGCCCGCCGGCCGCGCGACCCGCAAGAACGCCGCCGGCAACGAGGTGCACCTGCACCTCACGAACTACCAGAACCGCTACTTCGGCGGGGCGGCGATGATCCGCCTCTACCACTTCGACCTGGACCGGAACGTCATCGACGTGGAAACGGTCTCGCCGTGGATCCTCGGCCGGGCCAGGAGGGGCCTCAACGAGCTGGAGCGGCAGGAGATCGAGCTCAGCGGCGACGCGGACCGCTTCTCGGTGGAGATCGACTTCGCCGCCCGTTTCTCCGGCTTCGATCCGGTGCCGGCCCGCCCGGCGCGGCCGGCGTCGAAGATGCTGATACCGGGCACGGTCGCCTACTGGCGTTTCAAGTCGCCCGTCTCCGGCACCGTCCGCGACCTCTCCGGCCGTGGCAACGACCTCACCGTGGTCTCGGTGGGCGGGGGCACGCTCGGCTGGTCGGCGGACCACCACCCCGACCAGCCGGGCCACGGCAGCCTGGAGTTCCAGGGCTACAAGTCGCCGCTGAAGGGCGCGTATCTGCGGACGGTCGACGGCGCCCCGCTCAACTCGGCCACCTTCGAGCACGGCTACACCATCGAGGCGTTCTACTGGCTGCCCGCCGACTGGGACGCCTCGCACAACGCCTGGTCCGGTCTCGTGAGCCGCACCGGCCGCAACGGCTCCGTGGGCACGGTCACGGACGACCCGGACGAACCGCTGGCCACGCTGTCCCTCTCCGACGGCCCTGGCCCGCAGTGGGCGGTGCACCCGCTCAACCAGCAGCGGCTCGCCACCAACTGGGGCGACGAGACCGCCCGCGAGACCTGGTGGCACCTGGCCGTGGTCAACGACGGCCGGCACACGATCATGTACGTCCAGGGCTGCCCCGTGGCGCGCAACCCGCACGCCCCCGCGATCGGCATCGCCTCGTCCGGGCGCCCCTGGCTGCTCGGCGGCTACGAGTACGCCGACAAGATCGACCAGATCCTGCACGGACGCCTCGGCGACGTCCGGATCGTCTCCCGGCCCCTGCCCGTCACCTCCTTCATGACGCACTGACCACGCCGGAGGATCCGTGACCGACGTGACCGGGCGACGCCCGCCCGCCCGGAGCCGACGGCGTCGGTTACGATCCGGGCCACGACGTACGGCGACCGGGTGAGGTGCTGCGTGAGCGAGCGGTCCGCGGCCGAGCGGCTGCTCGCCGTGCTCGCCGCGTTCGACCACGAGCACCCCGCCCTGTCCCTGACGGACATCAGCCGCCGGGCCGGGCTCAGCCTGACCACCGCGCACCGGCTGGCGGGAGCCCTGACCGCGTGGGGCGCGCTGGAGCGCGACCCGTCCGGGACGTACCACGTGGGGCTGCGGCTGTGGGAGGTGGCCGCGCTCGCACCGCGCGGCCTGGGCCTCAGGCAGCTGGCGCTGCCGTATCTGGAGGACCTGTACGAGGCGACGCACGAGAACGTGCAGTTGGCCGTGCGGGACGGCACGGAGGTCGTCTACATCGAGTGGCTGTCGGGCCGTTCGGCGGTGGGCGTGCACATCCGGGTCGGTGCGCGCCGGCCGTTGCACGCCACCGGCGTCGGGCTCGTCCTCCTCGCCCACGCCGGCCCGGACCTGCAGGAGGAGTACTGCACCGGGCCGCTGGCCGCCTTCACGCCGTACACGATCACCGATCCGCGGCGGTTGCGCCGCACCCTCGCCGAAGTGCGCCGTTCCGGTGCGGCGGTGAGTGAGCGTCAGGTGACCGAGGACGCGCTGTCGGTGGCGGCGGCGGTGCACGGGCCGGGCGGGGACGTGGTGGCGGCGGTGTCGGTGGTCGTGCCGCGGGCGGGCGCCCAGGTTCCGGCGCTGGCTCCGGCGGTACGGCTGGCGGCCCGGGGGATCTCGCGGGCGCTGGGCTGGCGGCCGGAGCGGCGGTCAGGATGACGGGGGCGGGCGGCACGACGTAGGCGGGCCGGATCTCGTGGGCAGGCGGAGTGCCGTTCACACCCGTCCGCCGAAGAACACCTGCACCTCCCGGATGAGGAGCATCCCAGACAAGCCTCGCAGGATGCCGGGCACCGTCGGGAGAACTCAGGAAGGCGTGTCGTGTCAGTGGCGCACATATCGGACCGGTCCGGACGGCAGCCGCGGGGATGGTCCCGGCGCGGTCTGCTCGCCGCGCTCGGCGCGGCACCCGCCGCGGCGGCCCTGGCGGGCTCAACGGATGGAACCCGTCCTGGGCCGACCGGAGGGCGGGCAGCGCGGTCTGAGCCGGTACGGGCGGCTTCACCCCCTGAACTCCCCTGCGGATCAACGACTTTCTTTGTTTCACATCTTGACGACCGCAGGGGCGGGGAGCACATTGGCGGCACCTTGAGAGCGCTCTCAGAATCAGTGTGGGAGCGCTCTCACCCCGCCCCGCACACTCCCCGTACCCACCGAGAGGCCCCCCATGAGCGATACCTCCGGCATACCCAGACCCCGCCCCCTGCGGCGCGCGTTCGTCGCCGCCGTCGCCACACTCGGCCTGGCGGCGGCGCTCGCCACGGCCGCCACCGCACCCGCCGGCGCCACCGCCCCCGCCCCTCCCTCGGGCTGGACCCAGGTCTTCCTGGACGACTTCGACGGCGCTGCGGGCTCCGGCGTCAACACCTCCAACTGGCAGTACGACACCGGGACTTCGTATCCGGGCGGAGCCGGCAACTGGGGCACCGGCGAGGTCGAGTCGATGACCTCCAGCACGAACAACGTCGCCCTCGACGGCAGCGGCGACCTGCTCATCACCCCGCGCCGCGACGCCTCCGGCAACTGGACCTCCGGCCGCATCGAGACCACCCGGACCGACTTCCAGCCCCCGGCCGGCGGCAAGCTGCGCGTGGAGGCCCGCATCCAGATGCCCGACGTCACCGGGAACGCGGCCGCCGGCTACTGGCCCGCCTTCTGGATGCTGGGCGCGCCCTTCCGCGGCAACTACCAGAACTGGCCGAGCGTCGGCGAGCTGGACATCATGGAGAACGTCCAGGGCCTGAACAAGACCTGGGCCACCATGCACTGCGGCACCAACCCGGGCGGCCCCTGCAACGAGACCTCGGGCCTCGGCAACTCCACGGCGTGCCCCAACACCACCTGCCAGTCGGGCTTCCACACCTACACGATGGAGTGGGACCGCTCGGTGAGCCCGGAGGCGATCCGCTTCTACGTCGACGGCGTCAACTACCAGACGGTCACGGCGAACCAGATGGACGCGACCACCTGGGCCAACGCCACGAACCACGGCTTCTTCGTCATCCTGAACGTGGCGATGGGCGGCGGCTTCCCCGGTGCCTTCGGCGGCGGCCCGACCGGCGCCACGGAGCCCGGCCACCCGATGGTCGTCGACTACGTGCAGGTCCTGCAGTCCTCGGGCAGCGGCGGCGGCACCACTCCCCCGCCGCCCGGCAACCGCGACGCCTACAGCGCCGTCCAGGCCGAGTCCTACGACGGCCAGTCCGGCATCAGCACCGAGACCACCACCGACACCGGCGGCGGCCAGGACATCGGCTGGATCGCGAACGGCGACTGGGCGCTGTACAAGGGCGTGAACTTCGGTTCGACACCGGCCACGCAGTTCTACGCCCGGGTGGCGAGCGGCGCGGCCGACGGCGTCAGCGGACTGGTCGAGGTGCGCCTGGACAGCCGTGGCAACGCCCCCATCGGCAGCTTCGCCATCGGCAACACCGGGGGCTGGCAGACATGGAAGACGGTTCCGGCCAACATCGGCTCCGTGACCGGCACCCACGACGTCTATCTGACCTTCAGCAGCGGCCAGCCCGCCGACTTCGTGAACGTCAACTGGTTCGACTTCGGGCACTGATCACCCGGCGAACGGGGGTCGGCCCGCGCTCATGGGGCCGACCCCCGGCTCGTCACCGGATGGACGCGCTGATCTGCCCGTCGAAGGTGAGCACCACGAACATGCCGTTGGCGTCCAGGCCGGCGTCGTGCTGCTTCGCCTCCAGCGTGGCATAGACCTTGCCCCGGTGGACGATCTGTGCGCGTGAGCGGTCCCCCAGCCGTGTGACCTTGGCGGTCGAACCGTCGGGGAGCCGGAAGGTACCCGGACCCAGGTGGGCGCCGCCGATCCAGGAGTGGACCTGCCCGTCGAAGGTGAGCACGACGAACATGTCGTTGGCGTCCACGCCGGCGTCGTGCCGGTTCGCCTCCAGCCTGGCGTAGACAGCACCCCGGTAGACGATCTCCATGCGGTAGTGATGGGCCCCGAGCCTGTAGATCTTCCCGGTGCTGCCGTCCACCAGCTTCACGGTGCGCCAGGGCGACGCCGTCATGGATGCGGCCGTCTCCGTGACCCCGGACCGGTGTGCGGTCGGTGTGGCGGCGAGGGCGGTTGCGGCGGGCGCCACCAGAGCGGCTGTCAGAAGAGCGCCGGTGAGGGCGCGAACGACAGCTCGGCGGGGCGTCTTCCATGTCGACATGCGGGTCTCCTTGGTGAAGAGTCGTAGGGGGTGTGAACCGCAGGTCGCCTGTCTCCTCGTGTGCGGGGGCCATGAGAATCGGCGTCTTGCCCGATCGAACCTATTGATCGTTTTCGCCGGATTCACCCATTCCCCGTCACAGACGTGACACAGCACCACCAAAGTGCCGCCACGTCATGGACTGCGCAGTTCCGCCCGGAACGCGACCGGCGTCTGCCCGGCGTGCAGATGGAAGAACTTGGTGAAGTTCGCCGCGTCCGGGAAACCCACGGCCGCCCCGACGCGGCCGATCGGCAGGTCGGTGTGGGCGAGGAGGCGCTTGGCCTCCAGGACGACGCGTTTGTCGATGAAGCCCTTGGGCGTCTCGCCGGTGGCCGCGCGGACGGCGCGGACGAGGGTGCGGCGGGAGTAGCCGAGGGCGTCGGCGTAGGCGCTGACGCTGTGGTTGGTGGCGAAGCCCTGCTCGACGGCGTCCCGGAAGCGGGTGAAGGTGCTGTCCGTCGTTTGCCGGTCGGCCTCCGCGGAACTGGCCGCGAGGTGGGCGAGGCGCAGCAGGAACGCGGTCAGGGTGTGGCGGAGGACGGCGGTGTGCAGGCTCAGCGGGAGCGTGGCGGTGTCCTCGTACTCGCGGCGCAGCTGGTCGAGGGATGCCTGGAGCGCGGCGAGCCGGTCCGGGTCGGGGTGCAGCAGGGGCGGGAGGTCGTAGCGGTACAAACCGGTGGCCTCGACGGTGGCGCGCGGCAGGAAGCCGGGCTGCATGGTGAGCACGGTTCCGCGGTACACGTCCTCGCGGGAGAAGCGGTGGACCTGCCCGGGGCGGATCCACAGCAGATCGCCGGCGCCGGCCTCGTACTCGGCGAAGTCGACCATGTGCCGTACGGGGCCGTCGGTGAACAGCATGACGACGTGGAAGTCGATGCGGTGGACGCGGTGCAGGGGGGCGTCGGCGTGCCAGGTCCGGTCGGTGCCCATCGGGCCGATCTGCATGCCGACGCCGCCGACGGCCAGTTCGGCCGGGAAGGGGAAGGTCTTGATGCCCTCGCCGTCCGCACCTGATCCCTCACCTTGGGGCGTTCTGTCAGCCATGTCCTCTTCGTGCCGTCCCTGTCGCGCGATCACTGTCCCAGATTCACCACAGGCTGACACACCCCGACCTTCCCTCGAAAAAGTCAGACTTTTAAGTTTGAACGCGTCAGGCCAGCACTCCCGCACTGAACGAGGACTTCTTGAAGATGACCACGCAGACTTCCGACGGCTTCGAGTGGACCGACCTCGACCGGCGTGCCGTGGACACCGCCCGTCTGCTGGCGGCCGATGCGGTGCAGAAGGTGGGGAACGGCCACCCGGGCACGGCGATGAGCCTGGCACCTGCCGCGTACACGATCTTTCAGAAGGTGATGCGTCATGATCCCGCCGATCCCGAGTGGGCCGGCCGGGACCGTTTCGTGCTCTCCCCCGGCCACACCTCGCTGACCCTGTACACGCAGCTGTTCCTCTCCGGGTACGAGCTGGAGCTGGACGACCTGAAGGCGTTCCGCACGCACGGCTCCAAGACGCCGGGGCACCCCGAGTACGGGCACACCGCGGGCGTCGAGACCACCACCGGCCCGCTCGGCCAGGGCGTCGCCAACGCCGTCGGCATGGCGATGGCGGCCCGCTACGAGCGCGGCCTGTTCGACCCGCAGGCCCCCGCCGGCACCTCCCCGTTCGACCACACCGTCTGGGCGATCGTCTCCGACGGCGACCTGGAGGAGGGCGTCTCCGCCGAGGCCTCCTCGCTCGCCGGTCACCAGAAGCTCGGCAACCTGGTCTTCCTCTACGACGACAACCACATCTCCATCGAGGGCGACACCGCCACCGCCTTCTCCGAGAACGTCCTCAAGCGGTACGAGGCCTACGGCTGGCACACCCAGCGCATCGAGCCCACCGCCGGCGGCGACGTCGACGTCCCCGCCCTGTACGCGGCGCTGAAGGCCGCGCAGGCCGAGACCGAGCGGCCCTCGATCATCGCGATGCGCACGATCATCGCCTGGCCCGCCCCGAACGCGCAGAACACCGAGGCCTCCCACGGCTCCGCGCTCGGCGAGGAGGAGATCGCCGCCACCAAGCGCGTCCTCGGCTTCGACCCCGAGCAGACCTTCCAGGTCGAGGACGAGGTCCTGAAGCACACCCGGCGGGCCCTGGACCGGGGTGCCGAGGCGCACGCGGCCTGGGACAAGCGGATCGCCGAGTGGCGCGCCGCGCAGCCGGAGCGGGCCGAGCTGTTCGACCGGGTCAGCAAGGGCGAGCTGCCCGAGGGCTGGCAGGACGCGCTGCCGGTGTTCGAGGAGGGCAAGTCGGTCGCGACCCGCGCCGCCTCCGGCAAGGTGCTGCAGGCGCTCGGCCCCGTCCTCCCCGAGCTGTGGGGCGGCTCCGCCGACCTCGCCGGGTCCAACAACACCACCATCGACAGGACCAGCTCCTTCCTGCCTGAGGGCAACCCGCTGCCCGAGGCCGACCCGTACGGCCGTACCGTGCACTTCGGCATCCGCGAGTTCTCCATGGCCGCGGAGATGAACGGCATCGCCCTGCACGGCAACACCCGGATCTACGGCGGCACCTTCCTGGTGTTCTCCGACTACATGCGCAACGCCGTCCGCATGGCGGCGCTGATGCAGCTGCCGGTGACGTACGTGTGGACGCACGACTCCATCGGCCTCGGCGAGGACGGACCCACCCACCAGCCGGTCGAGCACCTGGCCTCGCTGCGCGCGATCCCGGGCCTGAACGTCGTCCGCCCGGCCGACGCCAACGAGACCGCCGTGGCCTGGGCCGAGATCCTGAAGAGGCACGCCGTGAACCCCGCCCCGCACGGGCTCGCGCTCACCCGCCAGGGCGTGCCGGTGTACGCGCCGAACGAGGACGCGGCCAAGGGCGGCTATGTGCTGCGCGAGTCCTCGACCCAGGTCCCGGAGGTGATCATCATCGCGACGGGCTCCGAGGTGCAGCTGGCCGTGGCCGCACGCGAGCGGCTGGAGGCCGAGGGCATCGGCACGCGCGTGGTGTCGATGCCGTCCGTGGAGTGGTTCGAGGAGCAGTCGCGCGAGTACCGCGAGCGGGTGCTGCCGCCGGCCGTGAAGGCGCGCGTCGCCGTGGAGGCCGGGATCGGTCTGACCTGGTACCGGTACGTGGGCGACGCCGGCCGGATCGTCTCCCTCGAGCACTTCGGCGCCTCCGCGGACGCCGGCACCCTGTTCGCCGAGTTCGGCTTCACCCCCGAGAACGTCGCCGCGGCGGCCCGCGAGTCGCTCGCCGCCGCGCGCGCCTGACACCGACGCCCGATACGACCCGAAAGAAGAACGATCACTGTGACCGAAGCAATCGCGACCCCGGGAGCCCTCAAGCGCCTCGCCGACGAGGGCGTGTCGATCTGGCTCGACGACCTGTCGCGGAAGCGGATCACCTCGGGCAGCCTCGCCGAGCTGGTGGCGAGCGGGAGCGCCGTCGGTGTCACCACGAACCCCTCGATCTTCCAGGCCGCCATCGGCTCCGGCGAGGGCTACGAGGAGCAGCTCACCGACCTCGCCGTACGCGGTGTGACCGTGGACGAGGCGGTGCGGATGATGACGACCGCCGACGTGCGCGACGCCGCCGACATCCTGCGCGAGGTGTACGACGCCTCCGGCGGCCGGGACGGCCGGGTCTCCATCGAGGTGGACCCGCGCCTCGCCCACAACACCGGGGCGACCGTCGCCGAGGCCAAGCAGCTCTTCTGGCTGGTCGACCGCCCCAACGTGATGATCAAGATCCCGGCGACGAGGGCGGGCCTGCCGGCGATCACCGAGGTCATCGGGCTGGGCATCAGCGTCAACGTGACCCTGATCTTCTCGCTGGAGCGCTACCGCGAGGTCATGGCCGCCTACCTGGCCGGCCTGGAGAAGGCCCGCGAGCGCGGCATCGACCTCGCCACGATCCACTCGGTGGCGTCCTTCTTCGTCTCCCGCGTGGACTCCGAGATCGACAAGCGGCTGACCGCCCTCGGCGCCGACGAGGCCCTGGCCCTCAAGGGCCGCGCGGCCCTCGCCAACGCCCGCCTCGCCTACGAGGCGTACGAGGAGGTCTTCGCCTCCGACCGCTGGGTCGCGCTCGCCGGGGACAGGGCCAACAGGCAGCGTCCGCTGTGGGCCTCCACCGGTGTGAAGGACCCCGCCTACAAGGACACCCTGTACGTGGACGAGCTGGTCGCGCCGGGCACCGTCAACACGATGCCCGAGGCCACCCTGAACGCCGTCGCCGACCACGGCGAGATCACCGGCGACACGGTGACCGGCGGCTACGCACAGGCCCACGCCGACCTGGCCGCCGTGGAGCGGCTGGGCATCTCCTACGACGAGGTCGTCCGGCAGCTGGAGGACGAGGGCGTCGCCAAGTTCGACGCGGCCTGGCAGGAACTGCTGGACGCCGTGGCCACGTCCCTGAAGAGCAAGGGAGTTGACGCCCGATGACCGAGAACGCCCCCACGGCCGAGGCGCCCGCACCGCAGGCGCCCGCACCCGAGGCGGTGCAGGTCCCGGTGGCCCCGGCCGCCGACTGGGAGAACGCGCTGCGGGACACCCGCGACCGCCGTCTCCCCCGCATCGCCGGTCCTTCCGGCCTGGTCATCTTCGGTGTGACCGGTGACCTGTCCCGCAAGAAGCTGATGCCGGCCGTGTACGACCTCGCCAACCGCGGCCTGCTGCCCCCGGGCTTCTCCCTCGTCGGGTTCGCCCGCCGGGAGTGGGAGGACCAGGACTTCGCGGAGCTCGTGCACGACGCCGTGAAGGAGCACGCCCGCACCCCGTTCCGCGAGGAGGTGTGGCAGCAGCTCGCCGAGGGCATGCGGTTCATCCCCGGCGACTTCGACGACGACACCGCGTTCAAGCAGCTGAAGAACGCCGTGGAGGAGCTGGACGCCTCCCGCGGCACCGGCGGCAACTTCGCGTTCTACCTCTCGGTGCCGCCGAAGTTCTTCCCGAAGGTCGTGCAGCAGCTGAAGAAGCACGGCCTGGCGAGCCCGCCGAAGGGTTCCTGGCGGCGCGCGGTCATCGAGAAGCCGTTCGGCCACGACCTGGCCAGCGCCCGCGAGCTCAACGCGATCGTGCACGATGTGTTCGAGCCGGACCAGGTGTTCCGCATCGACCACTACCTCGGCAAGGAGACCGTCCAGAACATCCTGGCGCTGCGCTTCGCCAACCAGATGTACGAGCCGATCTGGAACCGCAGTTACGTCGACCACGTGCAGATCACGATGGCCGAGGACATCGGCATCGGCGGCCGGGCCGGCTACTACGACGGCATCGGCGCCGCCCGTGACGTCATCCAGAACCACCTGCTGCAGCTGATGGCGCTGACCGCCATGGAGGAGCCGATCGCGTTCGACGCGGAGGCGCTGCTCACCGAGAAACTGAAGGTGCTCAAGTCGGTGCGGCTGCCGGAGGACCTCGGCAGGCACACCGTGCGGGCGCAGTACGCGGGCGGCTGGCAGGGCGGCGAGAAGGTCGTCGGCTACCTCGAGGAGGAGGGCATCGACCCGACGTCGAAGACCGACACCTTCGCCGCGATCAAGCTGGGCATCGACAACCGCCGCTGGGCGGGCATCCCCTTCTACCTGCGCACCGGCAAGCGGCTCGGCCGCCGGGTCACCGAGATCGCGGTGGTGTTCAAGCGGGCCCCGCACTCCCCCTTCGACTCCACCGCCACCGAGGAACTCGGGCAGAACGCGATCGTGATCCGCGTCCAGCCGGACGAGGGCATGACCGTGCGGTTCGGCTCGAAGGTGCCCGGTACCTCGATGGAGATCCGGGACGTGTCGATGGACTTCGCCTACGGCGAGTCGTTCACCGAGTCCAGCCCGGAGGCGTACGAGCGGCTCATCCTGGACGTGCTGCTCGGCGACGCGAATTTGTTCCCCCGTCACCAGGAAGTGGAAGAGTCCTGGAAGATCCTCGACCCGATCGAGGAGTACTGGGCGGCGCACGGCCGGCCGGCGCAGTACGCGTCGGGCAGCTGGGGACCGAGGGAAGCGGACGAGATGCTCGCACGAGACGGACGGAGCTGGCGCAGGCCATGAAGATCGACCTGACCGACACCACGGCAAGCAAGATCAACAAGGCGCTGGTGCAGGGCCGCCGCGCCATCGGCACCCCGGCCGTGGGCATGGTCCTGACGATGGTCATCGTCACGGACGAGGAGAACGCCTACGACTCGATCAAGGCCGCCGAGGACGCCTCGCACGAGCACCCCATGCGGACCCTGGTCGTCATCAAGCGGCACGTCCGCACCCTGCGCGACCGCACCCACTCGCGGCTGGACGCCGAGGTCCGGGTGGGCTCCGAGGCCGGCACCGGCGAGACGGTCGTGCTGCGCACCTACGGCGAGGTGTCCGACCACGCCGACTCGGTCGTGCTGCCCCTGCTGCTGCCGGACGCGCCCGTCGTCGTGTGGTGGCCGGTGGACGCCCCCGACACCCCCTCCGAGGACCCGCTCGGTGCGCTCGCGCAGCGCAGGATCACCGACCTGTACGCGTTCGAGCGGCCGATGGAGGTCCTGGAGACCCGCGCCCGCAACTACGCCCCCGGCGACACCGACCTCGCCTGGACCCGGCTCACCCTGTGGCGGTCGATGCTGGCCGCCGCCCTGGACCAGGCGCGCGTGCGGATCACGTCGGCGGCCGTCGAGGCCGAGGCCAACAACCCCAGCGCCGAGCTGCTGGCCCGCTGGCTGGAGGCCCGGCTGCGGGTGTCCGTGGAGCGCGTGGTCACCGCCGGACCGGTCGTCACCGCCGTACGGCTGGGCACCCAGAACGGTGAGATCCGCATCGACCGCCCCGAGGGCCCCCTCGCCACGCTGTCCCTGCCCGGCCAGCCGCCGCGCACCCTGGCCCTGAAGGTCCGCCCCACCTCCGAACTCATCGCCGAGGAGCTGCGCCGCCTCGACGCCGACGAGATGTACGCCATCGCCCTCAAGGGCGAGGCCGCCAAGGAGAACGCCTGAGATGGCCCAGTCCGAGTTCCCGAAGCTCACCAACCGGCCCGAGTGGACGGCCCTCGCCGACCACCGCGCCGAGGGGCAGCCGCACCTGCGCGAGCTGTTCGCGGCGGACCCCGGCCGCGCCGAGCGGTACGTGGTACGGGTCGGTGACCTGTACATCGACTACAGCAAGCATCTGATCACCGACGAGACCCTGGCCCTGCTGCAGGAACTCGCCACCGCCACCGGCGTGTTCGCGCTCAGGGACGCCATGTTCCGCGGCGAGAAGATCAACGTCACCGAGAACCGGGCCGTGCTGCACACCGCGCTGCGCGCCCCTCGGGAGGCGGTGATCGAGGTCGACGGCGAGAACGTCGTCCCGAAGGTGCACGCCGTCCTCGACAAGATGGCCGACTTCGCCGGCAAGGTCCGCTCGGGCGAGTGGACCGGCCACACCGGCCGGCGCATCAGGAACGTCGTCAACATCGGCATCGGCGGCTCCGACCTCGGCCCGGCGATGGCCTACGAGGTGCTGCGGCCGTACACCGCACGGGAGTTGACGTTCCGGTTCGTGTCGAACGTCGACGGCGCCGACCTGCACGAGGCCACCCGCGACCTGGACCCGACGGAGACCCTGTTCATCGTCGCGTCCAAGACGTTCACGACGATCGAGACGATCACCAACGCGACCTCGGCGCGCTCCTGGCTGCTGAAGGCCTTCGAGGGCGACGAGAAGGCCGTGGCCCGGCACTTCGTGGCGCTGTCCACGAACACCGAGAAGGTGACCGGGTTCGGCATCGACCCGGACAACATGTTCGAGTTCTGGGACTGGGTCGGCGGCCGGTACTCGTACGACTCCGCGATCGGCCTGTCCCTGATGATCGCGATCGGCCCCGACCGGTTCCGGGAGATGCTCGACGGCTTCCGCCTGGTCGACGACCACTTCCGCACCGCGCCCGCCGAGGCCAACGCCCCGCTCCTGCTGGGCCTGCTGGGCATCTGGTACGGCAACTTCCACGATGCCCAGTCGCACGCGGTGCTGCCGTACAGCCACTACCTGTCGAAGTTCACCGCCTACCTCCAGCAGCTGGACATGGAGTCCAACGGCAAGTCGGTGCAGCGCGACGGGCGGCCGGTGGAGTGGCAGACCGGGCCGGTCGTGTGGGGCACGCCGGGCACCAACGGGCAGCACGCCTACTACCAGCTGATCCACCAGGGCACCAAGCTGATCCCGGCGGACTTCATCGGCTTCGCCCGGCCCGTCGGCGAGCTGAGCGGTGAACTCAAGGCGCAGCACGACCTGTTGATGGCCAACTTCTTCGCCCAGACCCAGGCGCTGGCCTTCGGCAAGAGTGCCGAGGAGGTCCGCGCGGAGGGCGTGCCGGAGGAGCAGGTCACGCACCGCACCTTCCGCGGCGGCCACCCCACCACCACGATCCTCGCAGGCTCGCTGACCCCGTCCGTGCTCGGCCAGCTGATCGCCCTCTACGAGCACAAGGTGTTCGTGCAGGGCGCGGTGTGGCACATCGACTCCTTCGACCAGTGGGGCGTCGAGCTGGGCAAGGTCCTCGCCAAGCGGGTCGAACCCGCCCTCACCGAGGGCGCCGACGTGCCCGGTCTCGACCCGTCCACCACGGCCCTCGTCGCCGCCTACCGCACTCTCAAGAACGCTCAGGAAGTGAACTGATCATGCAGCTCGGTCTCATCGGTCTCGGCAAGATGGGCGGCAACATGCGCGAGCGGATCCGCCGCGCCGGCCACACCGTCATCGGCTACGACCGCAACCCCGAGGTCTCCGACGTCAAGTCCCTCGCCGAACTGGTCGAGAAGCTGGACGCGCCCCGCCATGTGTGGGTGATGGTCCCGGCCGGCACCGCCACGCAGACCGTCATCGACGAGCTCGGCGACCTGCTGGAGGCCGGCGACACGGTGATCGACGGCGGCAACTCCCGCTGGACGGACGACGAGAAGCACGCCGCCGCCCTCGGCATCAAGGGCATCGGCTTCGTCGACGCCGGGGTCTCCGGCGGTGTGTGGGGCCTGGAGAACGGCTACGCCCTCATGGTCGGCGGCGACGCGCAGCACGTGGAGCCGCTGAAGCCGGTCTTCGAGGCGCTCAAGCCGGACGGTCCGTACGGCTATGTCCACGCGGGCCGGGTCGGCGCCGGGCACTTCTCCAAGATGGTCCACAACGGCATCGAGTACGCCATGATGCAGGCCTACGCCGAGGGCTGGGAGCTGCTGGAGAAGGTGCACTCGGTGGAGAACGTCCGCGAGGTGTTCCGCTCCTGGCAGGAGGGCACCGTCATCCGATCCTGGCTGCTGGACCTCGCGGTCAACGCCCTGGACGAGGACGAGCACCTGGAGAAGCTGCGCGGCTACGCGGAGGACTCCGGCGAGGGCCGCTGGACGGTGGAGGCGGCCATCGACAACGCCGTACCGCTGCCCGCGATCACCGCCTCCCTGTTCGCCCGGTTCGCCTCCCGGCAGGACGACTCGCCGCAGATGAAGATGATCGCCGCGCTGCGCAACCAGTTCGGCGGCCACGCGGTCGAGAAGAAGGACTGACCCGCCGTGGGGGACCTTCTGCTGGTCCGCCACGGTGAGACGGAGTGGAGCAGGTCGGGACAGCACACCAGCTGGACCGACCTGCCCCTGACCGAGGACGGCGAGCAACAGGCCAAGTCCCTCGCCCCGCTCCTCACCGGCCGGACCCACGCTCTCGCGCTCTCCAGCCCGCTGGGCCGCGCGCTGCGCACCGCCGAACTGGCGGGCCTCGTCGGGGCCGTGCCCGACCCCGACCTGCACGAGTGGGACTACGGCGGCTACGAGGGTGTCACCACCGTCGACATCCACCGGACGCGCCCCGACTGGGACCTGTGGACCGACGGTGTGCCGCCCGGCCCGGCGGGGCACCCGGGCGAGTCGCCCGAGCAGGTCGGCGCCCGCGCCGACCGGGTGCTGGCCCGGCTGTCCCCGGCCCTGGCCGAGGGGGACGTGGTCCTCGTCGCCCACGCCCACTTCCTGCGCGTGCTCACCGCCCGCCGGCTGGGCCTGCCGCCCGCCGAGGGCCGGCTGTTCCAGCTGGCCACGGGCACGGTCAGCCGGCTGTCGACCGAGCACGGGCGGCCCGTGATCGCCGAGTGGAACAGACGGCCGTAACGGCTCTTCGTCCGCACGCCCCGTCGTCCGCGGCCCGGTTCACCTCTGGTGGGCCGGGCCGCAGTCGTAGAGGAGATGCGTCGCGTCCCGGGAGCCGTACGCGATGGCCGGAACCTGGGTGCAGTGCCCCACGGTCCACCGCTCCAGCCGGCCGACGAGGGTGCTCGGCCGGTGCCGGCGGGCGGCCCGGGCGTCGCTGCCGGGCAGGACGACGTAACGCAGCCGGCCGGAGTCGATCAGCTGGTGGAAGCGGGCGGCCGTGGGGTACGGGACCCTTCCGGTGAAGCCGCCCATCGGCAGGATGCGCGCGTCGGCCGAGATGACATAGGGCGCGGCCGCCCACCAGCCGGGGACCGCGGCCAGGTACTCGGCGCCGGCCCGGTGGGCGGTGAGGTAGGCCAGCAGCCGCCGCTGGGCGGGGGTGAGCTTCGCCAGCGGGTTGCCCTGCCGGTGGTTGGTGGGGCCGACGCGGGCCAGGGAACCAGGCTGGTTGTAGCGCAACGACATCGCCGACGCCGACCAGGTGGCGGGCACGAGCAGGGCCGCGGCCAGGCCCAGGGCCAGACCGGCGCTGACGGCACGCGGACGGCGGCGCAGCGCGGTCAGCACCAGCGCGACGACGGCGAGGGCGGTGGCGGTCGGAGCCGACCACGGGAGGAAGTGCGGGTACCACAGGGTCAGCGCCACGCACCAGGCGGCGTTCCCGGCCAGCGCCGCCGGCAGCACCCAGGCCCGTCGGCCGCCCCGCAGTCCCGCCCGCCAGGCCCGTACGACACCGGCGGCGGAGAACGCGGCGAGGGGCACCGCGACCACACCCATGTAGTAGGTGTGCCCGGTCACGCTGCCGAAACTGAAGACGAGGAAGAACGTGGCCAGCCAGACCCCCCACAGCACCTGGCCCGCGAGCACGCGGTCGGTGCGGGGCGCACGCCGCCGCCACAGGGCCAGCGCGCCGCCGACGAGTCCGAGTGCCGCCAGCGGGTAGAGCCAGCCCGTCTGGGTGGCGAGCCCGGGGCTGAACATCTTCCAGACGCTGTCGCCCATGCCGGGACCCGTCCCGGCGGCCCGCAGACTCGCGTTGGGCGCGACACTGCCGGCGCCGGCCGCGTCGATGCCGACCCCGTGGAAGCGGGTCAGGAAGTTGTAGCCGACGACCAGGCCGAAGGGCGAGTTGTCGGTGGTGCCGTCGAGCCACGGGCGGTCGGAGCCCGGGGTGAGGGCGGCCACCAGCATCCACGACACCGACACGGCGAACATCACGGCGGCGGCCGCAGCGAGGTCGCGCAGCCGGCGGCGCAGGCTCACCGGAGCGGCGACGAGGTAGAGGGCGGTGAGTGCGGGCAGCACCGCCCAGGCCTCCAGCATCTTGCACTGGAAGGCCACGCCGACCCAGAAGCCGGCGAGCAGCAGCGGGCCCAGCCGGCCCCGCTCGGTCGCCCGCCAGGCGGCCTCGGCGGCCAGCATCAGCAGCAGGACGAACGGCGCGTCCTCGGTGACGGAGCGTCCGAGCCCGACGATCACCGGGGTGAGGGCGAGGAAGGCGGCCGCCAGCAGCCCGGCCGGCACGCCCGCCCAGCGGCGCACCAGCACGTGGAGCAGGACCACCGAGGCCACCCCTTCGAGCGCCTGCGGCAGGACCAGCGCCCACGGGTGGAAACCGAGAACCAGCGCCGACAGGGCCTGCGGCCACAGGAATCCGGGCAGCTTGTCGATGGTGAGGGTGTTGCCCGGGTCGAAGGAGCCGTAGAAGAACGCGACCGGGTTGTCCGTCATGCTGCGCACCGCGGCGGCGTAGAAACCGTGGTACGAGCTGTGGTTGAGGCCCCACAGGGACAACAGGGCAGCGAGCGCGGCTATGGCGAGCAGCGCGGGACGCTCGTACCGGCTGGCGCGCGGGCGGGGCGGAGCGACGGACGTCGGCCCGTCGTCACGGACCGCCGACTCGGTGGGGGTGCTCAGCATGGACGGCCTTTCAGGCTCCCGGAAACGGAGTGATCCGGGCGCAGCGCGCATACCGGATCTTGCGGAGTATCCGCGCCCGGAGATGTACGGAACCTGAAGCGGAGCTGAACCCGGTGGAGGTCTCACCGGTCTCTCACCCCTGCCGGGGACCTGGTAAGAGCCTGGTCGGATCAGCGCAAGAATCGTCCCGCGTGTTGGGCCGCCAGACGGACCGGGGCGTTCGCGGCGCCGTAACCACGGTAGCCGTCATCGCGTTGGACGAGTTCGAAGAAGACCCGGCCGACCGTCTCGGTGTAGCAGTGCCGGAAGGCGCCGCCCGCGTCCCGGTCGTACAGGATGCCGAGAGCCCGGTAGGTCTCCAACTCGTCGTCGGCGAGGTCGTACCGGGCGGCGAGGTCGTCGTGGTAGTTGGCCGGCACGGGCAGCAGCCGGCCGCCCGCGGCGCGGAAGGCGCGGGCCGCGGCGACCACGTCGTCGGTGGCCAGCGCGATGTGGGCCGCGTGCACGGTGTCGTCCGTGGGTGCCGCGCCGACGCCGAGGGCGATACGGACGCTCCCGTCGGCGTTGGTGACGGCGCGGCTGCGCATCAGGCCGTAGGGGTCGGCGACGTCGACGCTCTCCTGGGCGGTGAGGCCGAGGACGCTGCGGTGGAAGAGCGTGGCCTCGTCGAAGTGGTGCCAGGGCTGGGTGAGGGCGAGGTGGTCGATGCGCATCGCGGAGGGCGCCGGGGTGTCCGGCAGGTCGGCGAAGTCGGCCCGCCAGTCGGGCAGTTCGGGGTCGCCGGTGGCGCAGAAGAACAGTTCCGTGCCGTCGGGGGCCGCGACGGCGTCGAGCGGGGCGTCCCCGGGGGCGCGCCGGCGGGGCAGGACGGGGGCGAGCAGGGCTTCGGCGCGGCGGGCGGCAGCGGCGGGGTCCGGGGACTCCAGGCCGATCGCGGCGAGCCGGGTGCCGTCGCGGCGGGCGGTGGCGGCGGTGTTGACCAGGAGGCGGGCTTCGCCGCGCTGCCACAGGTCGACGGGCTTGCCGCGGTGCCGGGCGGCGCGGGTGAAGCCGAGCGCGGTCAGCAGCGCGGTGACGGGTTCGGCGTCCGGGGTGAGGAGTTCGGCGAAGGCCACCCCGGTGGGCACGACGGGCGGCGGCAGTTCGGCGGCGCCGGCGGCCTCGCGCAGCAGGAGCAGGGAGCGGTGGGCGTCGACGGCGGTGGGGCCGGCGTCGGCCTGCCGGAAGACGTCGTTGAAGACCTCCAGGGACAGCGGCCCGCGGTACCCGGCGGCGAGGACGCGCCGCAGCAGCCCGGTGACGTCGAAGCCGCCCTGTCCGGGGAAACAGCGGTAGTGGCGGCTCCACTGCAGTACGTCCATCGCGAGCAGCGGGGCGTCGGCGAGCTGCAGGAAGAAGATCTTCTCGCCGGGGATGTCCGCGATTCCCTCGAGGTCCTCCGGTTCCGAGCCTCGGGAGAGGATGTGGAAACTGTCCAGGCAGACGCCGAGCGCCGGGTGGTCGGCGGCCTCGACGATCCGCCAGGCGTGCCCGTAGGTGTTCACGTGCCGCCCCCAGGCGAGCGCCTCGTACGCCACTCGTATGCCGAACTCCCCGGCGAGATCAGCCAGTTGGGCGAGTTGACCGGCCGCTCGCGCGTCGTCGTCCACGGCGTTGGGCGACACACTGGAGCACACGAGGACGGTGTCGGCGCCGAGCCGGTTCATCAGCTCGAACTTGTGCCGGGCGCGCCGCAGATTGTGCACGAAGACCTCGTCGGGCACGCCCTCGATGTCCCGCATCGGCTGGTACAGATCGATGCTCAGCCCGAGGTCGGCGCAGCGCGCGCGGATCTCCTCGGGGGCGAGCGGGCAGGCGAGGAGATCGTTCTCGAAGATTTCCACCCCGCCGAACCCGGCCCGCGCGACGGCGGCGAGCTTCTCGGTGAGGGTGCCGCTCAGGGAGACGGTGGCCATGGACGTGTGCATGCCGGTGCTCCTCGTCATCCGACGGCGCTCCCCGAGCGCTCGACGCCCACCAGTTCCTCGAAGTCGGCCAGCATCCGCCCACCGTCCGGCGACCGCCCCGTGATCAGCCGGAACGCGTCGGCGGCCTGGAACACGGCCATCCCGCCCCCGGCCAGGACGGCGCAGCCACGCGCGTGAGCGACCCGCAGCAGCTCGGTCCGAAGCGGCCGGTAGACGACCTCCGCGACCCACAGACCGGGATGCAACAGCTCGGCGGGCAGGGGCAGTCCGGGATGCGCCGCCATACCGGTGGGCGTGGCATGGACGAGCCCCCCACAGCCGCGGGCCTCACCGAGCAGCGCCGGAAGCCGGTCGGCCGTGGCCGCTCCCGCCCGGCCGGGGCCGAAGTGCCGCACCAGCGAGTCCGCGAGCGCGGCGGCCCGCTCGGGCAGCGCGTCGACGACGGTGACCCGCCCGGCGCCCAGGGTGAGCACCGCGTGTGCGACGGCCGCGCCCGCGCCGCCCGCGCCGAGCTGCACGACCCGCTCCAGCGGGGCGTCCGGCAGGCCGCGCGCGAAGGAGGCGGCGAAACCGGTCACGTCGGTGTTGTGGCCGACGGCCCGGCCGTCGGCGAAGACCACGGTGTTGACCGCGCCGAGCGCCTCGGCCCGCGGGTCGAGGGCGTCGAGGTGGTCGAGGACCAGCTGCTTGCAGGGGTGGGTGATGTTCAGCCCGTCGTAGCCGAGGTCGCGGGCGGCGCGGACCAGGTCGCCGACCGTCTCCGGCGCCCGGCCGAGGACGTCGATGTCGAGGAGCCGGTAGAGGTAGCGCAGGCCCTGCCGGTCCGCCTCCCGGTGGTGCAGGGCGGGGCTGAGCGAGGGGCCGATGCCGGCCCCGATCAGCCCGACGAGATACGCGTCCTTGGCCATGCGGCCCTCCCGAGGCGGCACTAATGTACGAACCAGTACGTTAGCTATATCAGCCGAGGGGGCCGTGGGGAAGAGCCGGGCGACTTCGGGGCCCCTGCTTCTACAATCACCGGCACGCACACAGCGAGCCCGCCGCCCAGGCGTCCACCGGCCCGAAGGACAGCGATGACCAGCGTCGAAGAACCCGTACGACCCGGGGGACGGGTGCGCGACGCGGCCCGCACCCGGGCCGAGATCCTCGACGTGGCCACGCAGGAGTTCGCGCGGGCCGGCTACGACGGCGCGCGGGTCGACGAGATAGCGGCCCGCACCCGCACCACCAAGCGGATGATCTACTACTACTTCGGCGGCAAGGAGCAGCTGTTCACGGCCGTGCTGGAGCGGGCGTACGGGGTGATCCGCGAGGCCGAGCAGGAGCTGGACGTCGAGCACCTGGACCCGGTCGCCGCGATCCGGCGCCTGGCCGAGCTGACCTTCGACCACCATGAGCGGCACCCGGACTTCATCCGCCTGGTCAGCATCGAGAACATCCACGGCGCCGAGCACATCGCGGCCTCCGAGAAGCTCGGGAAGATCGGTTCCCCGGCGCTGGAGGTGATCCGCCGGATCCTCACCGCGGGGCAGGAGTCGGGGCTGTTCACGGCCGACGTCGACGCGGTCGACCTGCACGCGATGATCAGCTCGTTCTGCTTCTTCCGGGTCGCCAACCGGCACACCTTCGGCGCCCTGTTCGGCCGGGACCTGGTGGACCCCGCCCAGCGGGAGCACTACCGGAGCATGCTCGGCGACATGGTGATCGCCTACCTGACGGCGGAGCGCGCGGCCGGCTGACCCCGGCCGGCCCACGCCCTCGCACGGACCGTCGTTCGGACTCTTGACAGTGGGGAAACACCGGCGCAACATCCCACCCACCACGACTAACTATCCAGTGGGTTAATTAGCAGCCGCGCTCCGGCCCCTCGCCCGCTCCCTCCCCTCGTCGCTCACTCCGCCCTTCCGCAGGGTGGAGTCCCCCCGAAGGAGCACCGCCGTGTCCGTCCCCTCCCCCGCGCCCGCCGCCGACGCCCCTCCCGGCCAGCCCTGGAAGGCGGCGACGGCCGCCTGGATCGGCAGCGCGCTGGAGTACTACGACTTCTTCGTCTACGGCAGCGCCGCCGCACTGATCTTCCCGAAGGTGTTCTTCGACTCCTCCGACCCGGCGACCGCGACCCTGCTGTCGCTCGCCACCTTCGGCGTCGCCTACGCCGCCCGGCCGCTCGGCGCGCTGGTCCTCGGGCACGTCGGCGACCGGCTCGGCCGCAAGAAGATCATGGTGTTCACGCTGATCCTGATGGGTCTGTCGACCTTCCTGATCGGCTGTCTGCCCACGCGTGCCCAGGCCGGCTCGCTCGCCCCGGTGCTGCTCGTGCTGTGCCGCGTGCTGCAGGGCATATCGGCGGCCGGCGAGCAGGCGAGCGCGAGTTCCATGAGCCTGGAGCACGCGCCGCCGGGCCGGCGCGGGTTCTTCACCAGCTTCACGCTCAGCGGCACCCAGGGCGGCCAGCTCGTCGCCACGCTCGTCTTCGTCCCCGTGTCCAGGCTTCCCGAGGACCAACTGTTGTCGTGGGGCTGGCGGGTGCCGTTCTGGCTGAGCGTGGTGGTCGCCGTCACCGGTTACGTCATCCGGCGCCGGCTGCGCGAGACCCCGGCCTTCGCCCGGCAGGCGGCGACCGAGGGCGTGGTCCGGCTGCCGCTCGCGGTGCTGCTGCGTGAGCACTGGGCGGATGTGCTCCGGGTGATCGCGGGCGCCCTCATCGCCTCGGTCAGCACGATCTTCACGGTGTGGGCGCTGGCGTACGCCACCAGTGACGGGGTCGGGATCTCCCGTACGTTCATGCTGTGGGTGGGGGCTCTGGCCAACCTCGCCGCGCTGGCCGTGATCCCGCTGTGGGCCACCCTCTCGGACCGGATCGGGCGCCGGCCGGTGTTCCTGGTCGGCGCGGTGGGCAGCGCGGCCGCGATGGCCGGCTATCTGTGGGCGATCTCCACGGGCTCGCGCCCGCTGACCCTGATCCTCGGTGTCGTCGCCTTCGGGCTCGTGTACAGCGCCGCGAACGGTGTGTGGCCCGCCTTCTACGGCGAGATGTTCGCGACCCGGGTGCGACTGTCGGGCGTGGCCATCGGCACGCAGATCGGCTTCGCGGTGGCTGGGTTCGCGGTCACCTTCGCCGCCGAGATCGCCGGTCCGGGCGGCGATGACTGGTCGGCGGTGGCCCTGTTCACGGCGGCGCTGTGCCTCCCGCCGACCCTGGCCGCGCTCACCGCCCGTGAGACGCACCGGGTTCCCACGGAACTGCTCGGGGAGCGCGAGGGGCGGCAGTCGGCGGGGGCCGAGCGGGTCACGGCCTGAGGTGAGCGGCTTAGGGACCGGGGGCCGCTACGGCTGCGGATGGCGCGGCTCGTACAGGGCGAGTTCGCCGCCGCCCGGCAGACGCAGGGCGGTCACCCGGCCCCAGCGGGCTTCCTCCACCGGGCGGGTGAACTCCACGCCGTGCTCGGCGAGTTGGCGCCGCGTGGCGTCGAGGTCGTCGCACATCAGCATCAGTTCGTGCGCGGGTTCGCCGTCGGTGGGGTGACAGGCCACCTCGGTGGGCGGCGGCTGGAAGATCAGCCATCCGTGGCCCGCGTCGACGTGCGCCCAGCCGAGGACGTCCCGCAGAAAGGCCCGGTCCGCCTCCGCGTCCCGGCTGTAGAGCACCACATGTGCACCGTTGATCACGCGCGGAGGCTAGTGCGGCGGACGAGACCACACAAGCACCGACCACCCGCGAGCCACCGCACGCCCGCCGCATCCGCCGCATCCGCCGCATCCACCGAGCCGACCGCACGCGGTGTCCTGCCGCACCGACCACAGGACCCGCACCGGACCGCCACCGCCGCCCTGCCACACCGGCCGCGCCCGCCGCCTGGCCAGACCGGGTGCACCCGCTGCCCTGCCGCTCCGGCGGCACCTGCCGCGGTCACGCCGACCGCACCGACCGCCGGCGCCGCCCCGCCAAAAGGGCCACACTCGCCCCAGTCGGCGCAGCACCCGGGTGCAACCGGCCGCATTCCCCGGCACGAGCTTCCACCGCAGCCACTCCCCGTCGTCCCGACCGCCCACGACCCGCCACCCCGCCCACGCTCACCGGCACCGATGGCCACCGTCGCACTCCCCCCGGCCGCACCCACCGGGACCGTTCGCCCCTGTCGCGCTCACCCGGCCAGTAACCCCCGTCGCGCTCACCCCGCCGGGGTCACCGCCCCGTCGAGCAGGGGCCCGAGTTCGGTTACGGCTGTGGTCAGCGGGCGTGCGTCCTGTTCTGCGCGGGACATCAGGATCGCGCCCTCCAGGGTGCTGATCATCAGCGTGGCCAGGGACTCGGCACGCGCCGCGGGGACGCCCATGCCGGTCAGGGCCTCGGCGAGGGGGGTCCGCCAGGTAGTGAACGCGGCGGCCACGGCCTCGCGGGTCGAGCCGTCGGCCGAGACGCAGTCGACGGTGGCGGCGGCGACCGGGCAGCCCGCCGCGAAGCCGCGCGCCGCGTACTCGTCGGTCCACTGGGCGACCATCGCCGCGAACAGACCGCTCGGCGTCGGCTCCTCCAGCCCCTCGAGGAACCGCGCGACGCGCTTGCCCGCATACCGGCCGGCCCAGCCGACCGCCTCGTTGACCAGCTGTTCCTTTCCGCCCGGGAAGTAGTGCTGGAGCGAGCCGCGCGGTGCGCCCGCGTGCGCGGCGACCTCCCGCATGCCGGTCGCGGCGACCCCGTCGCGCCGTATGAGCTGAGCCGCGCTGAAGACCATCCGCTCCCGCGGCCCATGTCGCGACTCACCCATTTGCCGGCCTCCCGATCCTTGCCCACTCCCACCCTATGACCGGCGTCATAACGACGGCTACTATGACAGCGGTCATAGTCGGCAAGCCGAGTGAGGGACGGTCGCCGTGAACGTCGGTTTCATCGGTCTGGGAGTGATGGGCCGGCCCATGGCACAGCGCCTGGTGTCCGCCGGCACTCCCCTGGTGGTCTGGAACCGGACCCCCGAACGCACCGCATCCCTGCGCGCGGCCGGCGCCACGGTCGCCGCGGACGCCGACGAGGTGTTCGCCAAGGCGGACGTCGTGCTGCTGATGCTCGCCGACGAGGCCGCGGTCGACGCCGTCCTCGGCCGGGGCACCCCCGCCCTGCCGGCCCGGGTCGCCGGGCGCACGGTCGTCCACATGGGCACCACCTCCCCCGAGTACTCCCACGCCCTGGAGTCCGACGTCCGCGCCGCCGGCGGCCGCTATGTCGAGGCACCCGTCTCCGGTTCGCGGGTCCCGGCGGAGGAGGGCCGGCTGGTGGCGATGCTCGCCGGGGAGCAGGAGGCCGTGGACACCGTACGGCCGCTGCTCGCGCCGTTGTGCCGGGAGACGTTCGTGTGCGGACCCGCCCCCGGTGCGCTGCTGATGAAGCTGTCCGTGAACCTCTTCCTGATCACCCTGGTGACCGGGCTGACCGAGGCGTTCCACTTCGCCGAGCGCCAGGGCCTGGACCGGCGGCTCTTCCTGGACGTCCTGGACGCGGGCCCCATGGCCAGCGGCGTCTCCCGGATGAAGGCGCCCAAGCTGTTCGACCGGGACTTCGCGGTGCAGGCGGCCGCGCTGGACGTCCTGAAGAACAACCGGCTCATCGCCGAGGCGGCCCGCAGGGCGCACCTGGCCTCACCGCTCCTCGACGTGTGCCACACCCTGTTCGAGGAGACGGTGGCCCAGGGGTACGGCGACGAGGACATGGTCGCCGTACTGCGAGCGATCGAGACGCGGACCGCCGGCGCGTCGTAGCCGGGAACCGGGGCGGGTCAGCGCTTCGGGATACCGTACGCCCGGTCGACGTGCAGCCGCACCACCAGACGGCGGTCGCGGACCATCGCCGCCCGGTAGTCGTCCCAGTCCGGATGCTCGCCCTGGACGTCCCGGTACAGGCGGATCAGTTCCTCGACGGTGTCGTCGTGCGGGTCCTGCGCGACCGGGGAGAGTTCGGCCGTGCCCTCGGCGACGGTGTACGCCCAGCGGTCGGCGCTGGTGACGTGGTAGGAGGCGCGGGGGTCGCGGCGCAGGTTGCGGGCCTTGGCGCGGTCGTCGGTGACGGAGATCCGGATGACGCGCTCGCCGGGATAGTAGGCGTGGTTGACGTTGGACAACTGGGGGCGGCCGTCGCGTTTGAGGGTGACCAGGACGCCGGCGTCGCCCTCGGCGAGCAGTGCGAGCAGCGCGTCCTGCGTGGGGTCCGAGGTGGGGTCTTCGCTCATGACAGGGTCAACTCGCCGGAGCGGTGGCGGCATTCCCGCACTCCGACCGCATTCCGGCGTTCGACCTGGCGGTAGACAGTGTCTACGGGTACCTGGTAGACACTGTCTATGACTGAGTCCGACCTCGGGTTGCGGGAGCGTCTGATCGACGCGGGTGTGGAGCTGCTGGCCGTCGAGGGGCTGCAGGCGCTGACCCTGCGGGAGATCGCCCGGCGCGCCGGCGTCTCGCACGGGGCCCCGCGCCGCTACTTCCCCACCCATCTGGAACTGCTGTCGGCCATCGCGCGCCGGGGCTTCGCCGACCTGGCCGAGCGGGTCCGGGCGACGCTCACACCCGGCTCCGCCGGTCCGCGCGCGCGGGTGACGGCGCTGGCGCGGACGTATCTGGAGTTCGCGCTCGACAACCCCGGCATGTACGAGCTGATGTTCCGTCATGATCTCCTGGAAAGCGGGCACCTGGGGTTGCGGGAGACGAGTCTTCCCCTGTTCCGCGTGCTCACCGGGCTCGTCGGCGAGGTCCGGCCCGGGGCCGACGCCCGACGGGTCGCGGGCGCCCTGTGGGCCAATCTGCACGGGATCGCCCAGCTGTGGCGCTGGCGCAGTCTCCAACTCGCCGTCGAAGAGGACGACTTCGCCCCCTTGCTCGATACGGTGCTGCTGGCCCACCTGGGCCCGGAGGGCGGCAGGTGAGCCGGGGGTGGACGCTGGCGAGCAGTGTGGCGGGTGCGGTTGTCGTCGCGCTGGACGGTACGGTCCTCACGGTCGCCCAGCCCCGCCTGCAAAGCGAGTTGGGGGCGTCGTTCGCGCAGGTGCAGTGGACCAGCACCGCGTATCTCGTCGCCGTGGCCAGTCTGCTGGTGTTCGCGGGGCGGCTCGGTGACCGGTACGGGCAGCAGCGGGTGTTCGCGCTCGGCATGCTGGGGTTCGGGGCGGCGTCGGCGGGGATCGGCGGCGCGCCCGGCGTGGGGTGGGTGATCGGGCTGCGGGCGGTGCAGGGGGTGTTCGGGGCGCTGCTGCAGCCGGCCACGCTGGGCATGCTGCGGGCCGCGTACCCGCCGGACCGGCTCGCGCGGCCCCTCGCCGTGCGGACCGCCGCGATCGGGCTGGCGGCGGCAGCGGGGCCGCTGGTGGGCGGGGCGCTGGTGGACGGCCTGGGCTGGCGGGCGGTGTTCTTCGTCAACGTGCTGCCCGCGCTCGCCTTCGGCCTGCCGGCGCTGCTGCGGCCGCAGCCCCCCGCCGCGGGCTCCCGGACTCCGCTGGACATACCGGGTGCCGTACTCCTCGCCGTGGCTCTGTCCTGCCTGGTGCACTCGCTGACCGCGCGGCCCGCCTCCGGGACGGGACTCACCGTCGCCGCGGTCGCAGCCGCCGTCCTCGTGCGGCACGAGCGGCGTACGACGAGCCCGCTGCTGCCGCCCGCGGTCATCGGCCCGCGGGCGGCCGGGGCCGCGCTCGGCGTGCTGGTGGTCGTGTCCGCGGCCCTTTCCGGCACCCTCTTCGTGGCCACCTACGTGCTCCAACGCCACCTGGGTCTCGACCCGTTGGACAGCTCGCTGCGCAGTCTGCCGCTCGCGGTACTGATGGTGGCGTCCGCCGCGCTGTGCCCGGTGCTGCTGCGCCGCTTCGGGGCACGCGGTACGACGACGGGGGCGACGGCGCTGCTGGCGCTCGGTGTCCTCGTGCTGTCCGGCGCCGGTTCCACGCCCGCCCTCGGCTGTGCGTTCGCCCTGCTCGGAGCCGGCTTCGGGACGGTGATGGTGGCGGCCACCCAGGTGGTCGTACGCCGGGCGGAGGTGGCCGTGGCCGGGGTGGCGGGCGGACTGCAGCAGACGGCACTGAACGTCGGCCCTGCCGTTGGGGTGGCCACGGCGACCGCGCTCATCGGCACCGGGACGTCAACCGCCCTGCTCGCCCTGGCAGTCGTAGCGGCCCTCGGCCTGCCCCTGGCCCGCGCGCTGCCGAGGACCGACGACGACCACACGCAGCCCGGGACCGACGACGACCACACGCAGCCCGGGACCGGCGGCGACCACACGCCGGCCACGACCGGGGGCGAGCGCGCGCCCGCAAGGAGCGGCGGCAGGCGCGCCTGCCGGGACCAGTGACGAGCACGAGCTGCCCGGGACCGGTGGTAACCACACCCCGGCCACCACGGATGGCGAGCGCGCACCGGCCGGAACCCCCCGGCAAGCGCGCCTGCCGGGACCGGTGACACGCACAAGCTGCCCGGGACCGCCGGCAACCACGCCCCGGCCACAACCGCTAGCTGTATTGACCTGAAGCGTTGTTGACGCGGCTGATCGGTGGTTGGCCGCCGAGTGCGGTGTGGCAGCGGTGGTGGTTGTAGGTGTGCAGGA
>NZ_JBSFJZ010000038.1:39449-102479 GCF_053598315.1 Streptomyces sp. NPDC001153 | reverse complement strand
GTGGGAGCGACGGGACGACATCCATGAAGCCTTCCTCGGGCTCGCTACATGTCTCATCACCTACAGACACGTCCGACGCCTTTGTTAGGACCTCTAAGCCGCGGCCACCCGCGTCCGCTCCAACTCCCTTGATGCGCAGGGACGTTGACCGTAGCCTCGCCGGGCATGAACGCCGTTCCGCCGCTCCTTGACCATCTCGTCCTCGCCACGCCCGATCTGGCGGCGACCGTCGCCGACTTCGCACGGCGGACCGGGGTGACGCCCGTGCCCGGCGGTGCGCATCCCGGCCTCGGCACGCGCAACCATCTGGTGGGGCTGGGCGACCGCAGCTATCTGGAGATCCTGGGCCCCGACCCCGAGCAGCCCGAGCCCGCCGGACCGCGGCCCTTCGGGGTCGACCGGCTGACCGGGCCGCGCACGCTGACCTGGGCGATCAGCCCACCCGACCTGGACGCGGCGATCACGACGGCTCGTGAGCGGGGCTACGACCCCGGACCCGTGCACTCGATGAGCCGCCGCACTCCCGACGGCACCGTACTGCGGTGGCGGCTGACCGACGGCGGCCATGCGCATCCCTCCGGTCTGGTCCCGTTCCTGATCGACTGGGGCGCCTCCCGCCACCCCACGGCCTCGGGCCTGCCGGTCACCCCCCTGCTGGAGGTCTCCGGGACGGCGCCGGCCCCGGAGGAGGTACGCGGCCCGCTGACGGCCCTGGGCACGGGACTACTCCTCACAGCGGGCCCCGTCGCACTCTCCTTCACGGTGAACACACCCAACGGGCCGGCCACCTTCGGCTGAGGCGTGGGGCTGGGCGCGGGGACGCTGGAGTGCGGGGCCGGGGGCGCCGGGGTCTGGCGCGCGCGGCCGGCCGGAAGGAGCTTGGCGCGGGACGCTGGGAGTTCGTGCGCGGGAGCGGTTGCGGGATGCCAGGGCGGCGTGCGGGGCGGAGGGTGCCAGGGACTGGGGTTCGGGCGCGGGGGCAGGGAGCCGGGCGCGGAGGGCGCGGGGCGCGGGGATGCGGGGGCGCAGGAGTTCGGGCATGGGGGCGCGGGGCAGGGAGCCGGGGCGCGCGAACACATCGCCCAACAGTGTTTCCCCCCACGCCGATCAGCCGGATCGTTCCCGCCTCAGCGGCGCCGGGCAAATTGGTTTCTTTCCGTCCCCCGTCCCCGTCCCCCGTCCTCCTCCGGGTGTCCGATTCCTTCAAGACCGGCCGACGGCCGCCCGCCTACGGTGACGGCATGACTCCACGATTCGCCGTGATCGGCGTGGTGACGTCCGACATGGCCGCCGCGCTCGCCTTCTACCGTCGCCTCGGACTCGTCTTTCCAGAGGGGTCCGAAGACCAGCCGCACGTCGATGCCGAACTGCCCGGCGGGCTGATCTTCGCGCTGGACACCGAGAGGACCGTCCGCTCCTTCCACTCCGGCTGGCAGCCGCCGGAGCGCGCCGGCCGCGTCGGGCTCGCCTTCCGGTGCGACTCGCCCGCCGAGGTCGACGCCCTGTACGAGGACCTGGTGAGCGCCGGGTACCACGGGGAGCTGAAGCCGTGGGACGCGTTCTGGGGCCAGCGGTACGCCACTGTGCACGACCCCGACGGCAACGGCGTCGACCTGTTCGCCCCGCTACCCGCCGCCGAGTAGCCGGCCGAGCGGCATGCCCGTCAACTCCCTCACCTCACGCGCGAGGTGGGGCTGGTCCGCATACCCGGCGCGGACGGCCGTCTCGGCGTACGGCGTGCCGGAGCGGGCCAGCGCCAGCGCCCGTTGCAGCCGCAGGATGCGGGCCAGGGTCTTGGGGCCGTAACCGAACGCGTCCAGGCAGCGGCGGTGCAAGGTCCGTGTGCCGACGCCGAGTTCGGCTGCCGTGGCCGACACGGGGCGGCCCTCGTCCAGCCGCTCGACCAGCCGGTGCAGCAGCGGGTCGGCGGCCGTGGTCCGTGCCGCGCGGTCCAGGGCGATGTCCTCCAGTGCCGTCGCCGGGTCGGGCGCCGCCTCGACGCGTTCGCGCAGCTGTCGGACCCGGGCGGCGGGCCAGAGGTCGGCCAAGTCGACCCGCAGGTCGCGCAGTTCGTGCGCGGGCACGCCGAGCAGGGCGGGCGCGGTGCCGGGGAAGAAGCGGACGCCGGCCCAGAAGCGGGGTGGGCCCCCGGGGACGTACGGGTGGGTGTCGGGGCCCGCGACCAGCAGCCGGCCCTCGCTCCACAGCAGGTCCATGCATCCGTCGGGCAGCACCGGCCTGCCGCCGGCCCCATCCGGGGAGTTCGTCCACACGACCGCACCGGTCAGCCGGGACGCCCACTCGGTGTACACGGGTGCCAGCCTACGTCGCGGGGGTGCGTATACCGCCGCCCGAGGCCGTTGGCAGGGGCGCCTCGGCGGGATCGCCGGTACTGCCTGCGGCGACGGGGGTGCCGAAGAGCCGGAGGCCGTGGTGGATGCGGAGACGGCGGGCGTAGGCGGCGGTGGCCGCGGCGGTCAGGGCGATGAGGAGAAGCGAGAGGACTCTGGTGAGCAGCGGCACCGTGTCGGTGGGCAGCGTGGCGGCGGCGAGTGTGCCGAGGCCGCCGTCGAGCAGTTGCTCGGCGCCCCAGAGCACGGTCAGGACGCGCAGGCCCCGGCGGAACCCGGCGGAGTCCCGCCACAGTCCGGCCCGTGCCCGGGCCGCCGCACCCCGGTGCAGTCGCTGTCCCAGCTGGAAGGCGAGCGGCCTGCCGGTGAACGCGGTGCCGAGTATCCAGCCGCCGACGACGAGGGACAGCGCCGCGTCCTTGAACAGCAGCACCCTGGTCCCGCCGCCGATCAGGGTGGCCAGCGCGGCGGCTGCCAGCAGCACCGTGAAGAACAGGTCCACGCCGTCGATCCGCCGCTGTCGCACCGCACCGGACACCAGTCGCAGGGCGGGGGGCGCGCCGCTGAGGAGCAGCGCCGGGCCCTGGCCCGCACCGAGGGCGCGGGCCGCGTAGTACACGAGGAGCGGCAGGACGATATCGGCGGCGATCGTGAGCAGTGGGCCGTAGGCCCCCTTTCCTCTCCTCGCGCCCGTGCCCGGGCGCCGTTCCCGCACCGAGCTGTCGACCAGATGCGTCATGTGCTCCACCTCCTCCGCCGTCCCAGGCCCTTGTCCTCACGCCGGAGCAGTGCCGGGCCACGCGAAGACGCTACGTGCGGGGCGGTGCCGGACGGATCGGAGCGCGGGTGGAGAAGCGAGTGGAAAGCAGGTGGACCTCACCCTCACTCACTGGGTGGAGGCGTGCGGCGCCGGCACATCCGCACGGCTCGGGCCGCCCACGGACCTGCACATCACTGCTCGTGCCATGCCGCGCCCCCGTCCCCATTGACCCCATTGACGCCATTGACGCCATTGGCCCCGTTGACGCCATTGGCCCCGTCGACCCCGTGCGAAGGCCGGCCCGCATCCCCGTGCGAAGGCCGGCCGGTGTCCCCGTGCCGAGGTCCGTCGTCGTCCTCGTGCGGGTGTCGGCCGTTGGTCTCCTGTGGAGGGCGGCCGTTCGCCTTGGGCCCTTGGTGGGTGTGCCGGGCGTGGGTGCGCAGGCGGGCCGTGACGTCCTCCGGGGGCAGGAAGCGGGACCAGCGCTCGGGGAACTCGGAGGGCATGTCGGGGTCGTCCGGGTCGGCTTCGCGGGCCGCCGCGGCGCGGGCGACGTACTCGGCGACCTGGGCCTCGCGCACCCGCTCGTTCGCGGCGCGGGCGGCCGCCGTGGCGGCGGCGGGCCAGACACGGTCGATGGCGGCGTTCACGGCGGCGCCGACGAGGACGGCGAAGGCCGACACGCCGATCCACAGGAGCACGGCGACGGAGGCGGCGAGGGAGCCGTAGATCGTGGCGCCCTCGATGGTGTGCACGAGGTAGACGCGCAGCAGGGAGCTGCCGAGGACCCACATGGCCAGGGCGACGAGGGCGCCGGGTACGTCCTCGATCCACGGAGAGCGGACCGGTACGGACACGTGGTACAGGGTCGTCAGGAAGACGATGGACAGGACCATGACGACCGGCCAGTACAGGACCTGCACCACCGTCGCCGACCAGGGCACCACCCGCACCACCGCGTCCGGGCCCGCCACCATCAGCGGCAGGGCCACCGATCCGATCAGCAGCGCCACGATGAACAGCAGGAACGACATCATGCGGGTCTTGACGATGCCCCGGACGCCGTCGAGGCCGTACATCACCGTGATGGTGTCGATGAAGACGTTCACCGCGCGGGAGCCGGACCACAGGGCGAAGACGAAGCCGATGGAGATGACGTCGGGACGGCCCTTCATCACGTCGTGCAGGATCGGTTCGGTGATCTCCTTCACCCCCTTGTCGGACAGGACCGTCCGGGAGGCTTCGAGGATGTTGGTCTCGAGGCTGCTGATGGTGTGGGCGCCGGTCCAGGTGTCGACGTAGGCGAGCAGCCCGATGAGGCAGAGCAGCAGTGGCGGCACGGACAGCAGCGTGAAGAACGCCGCCTCGGCCGCCAGGCCCAGGATGCGGTACTCCACGCAGGAGTTGACGGTGTCCTTGAGCAGCAGCCAGGCGGTCCTGCGCTTGGAGACGTTCCGGTAGAGGGCTCTGGCCCGGTGGAGGCGACCGGCGGGCCTCTCGGGGGATTCACTTGCTGGCTGCACGACCCAACGGTATCCGCCGCACCGGACCGGCCTCACCTTCCGGGGCGGGTGAGCACATCCGGCGCGCCCGGCGGCACCGCTGTGCCACTCTGGAGGTCATCACCGCCTCCGTCCCGGGTAGGTTCGCACCATGGCAGGCACCTCCACCCACACCGTGACGAACCAGCCGCCTCCCCTGGTGGGCTACGACGTGTTCGCCGCCGACCGGGCCCTCGTGGCGGCCGTCGAGCGGCACACCGGTCCGGACGTGCTCGACGAGGTGGGGTCCGAGCTGTCCGCGCTGGGCCGTGCCGCGGGCTCGGCCCAGTTGCAGGAGTGGGCGGTGCAGGCGAACGAGCACCCGCCCCGGCTGCGCACCCACGACCGCTACGGCCACCGGATCGACGAGGTCGACTTCCACCCGGCCTGGCACCGGCTGCTCGGCAAGGGTGTCTCGGCGGGGCTGACCGGCGCCTGGACCCGCCCGTCCGGTCACGTCCGCCGGGCCGCCGGATTCCTGGTCTGGACCCAGGTCGAGGCGGGCAACTGCTGCCCGCTGTCCATGACCCACGCGGCGGTGCCGGCGCTGCGCACCGACCCCGAGCTCGCCGCCGAGTGGGAGCCGCGGCTGACGTCCACGGTCTACGACCGTGAGCTGCGGCCCGCCGCGCACAAGCCCGGCGCGCTCTTCGGCATGGGCATGACCGAGAAACAGGGCGGCAGCGACGTCCGCGCGAACACCACCGAGGCCCGGCCGCTCGCGGAGGCGGGCACGTACGAGCTGACCGGGCACAAGTGGTTCTGCTCGGCACCGATGTCGGACGCCTTCCTGGTGCTGGCGCAGGCCCCGGACGGCCTCACCTGTTTCCTGGTGCCGCGTGTCCTGCCCGACGGCGGCCGCAACGTCTTCCTCATCCAGCGGCTGAAGGACAAGCTGGGCAACCGGTCCAACGCCTCCGCCGAGGTGGAGTTCGCCGGCACCTGGGCGCGCCGGGTCGGCGAGGAGGGGCGCGGGGTGCGGACGATCATCGGGATGGTCGCGGCGACCCGGCTGGACTGCGCGCTGGGCTCGGCGGGCCTGATGCGGCAGGCGGTGGCGCAGGCGGTGCACCACTGCGCCCACCGGGAGGCGTTCGGCGGGAAGCTGATCGACAAACCGCTGATGCGCAACGTCCTCGCCGACCTCGCGCTGGAGTCGGAGGCGGCGACCGCGCTCACGCTCAGGCTGGCGGCCGCCTGCGACGACGGCGGCGACCAGGAGCGCGCCTTTCTGCGGCTGGCGGTGCCGGCCGCCAAGTACTGGATCACCAAGCGCTGTGCGCCCGTTGCGGTCGAGGCCGCGGAGTGCCTGGGCGGAAACGGTTACGTCGAGGAGTCGGGGCTGCCCCGCCTGGTACGGGAGTCACCGCTGAACTCGATATGGGAGGGCGCCGGAAACGTTCAGGCACTGGACGTGCTCCGGGCGCTGCAACGCGAGCCGGGCGCACTCGACGCCTGCCTGACCGAGATCGGCCGGGCCCACGGCACCGACCACCGCCTCGACCGCGCCGTGAAGGACCTCTTCACCGAACTCGCCGACCTGGACGCCGTCGAGGGCCGCGCACGACGGCTCGTGGAGCGCCTCGCACTGGTGCTCCAGGGCTCACTCCTGGTCCGCCACGCTCCACCGGAGGTGGCGGACGCCTTCTGCGCGTCCCGCCTGGGCGGCGACCGGGGAGCGTCTTTCGGCACGCTGCCAACGGGCCTGGATCTGGCGTCGATTGTGGAGCGGGCACGTCCGGCACTGTGAAACGCGGACCGAGCCGAGCGAAGTCGGCCACATCCCCGGTGGGGGTGGTGCTGCGCCGACACGGCACCACCCCCACCTCATGGGCCCGTTAAGCCCGCGGACGCGACATCGCGTCGGGTCAAGTCTCGGCCACCCTCGGGCCGTCCACCAGGGTTGCAGGGGGTTGCAACTTAATGGTGCACATGCGCGGAGTGTGTGCCTCCGGCCTGCCCGGAGCGGCAGTATGAGAGGCACAGTCGGACCGGAAACCGCCGCCCGGGCGGCTTGACAAGTGTGTTCGACGCCCTTTCCCGGGAGGACCCCCGTGGTGAACCCGCTGATCAACGTGGCGCGCCTGGCCGCCATGGACGCGACGCAGGCGGCGCGGCTGCTGAGCGAGGTACGCGACGCCACCCTTGCCGGTCAGCGGGCGAGGATCGCGCCCCGGCCGGTGATCGAGGAGTCCTGGGGACGGATGCTGCGCAGCGGTGTCGATCCCGACCACGACTTCAGATCCGGGCTGCTGTCCTCCGACGAAGTAAGGCGCCGGCGCGAGGAGTCACCGCTCAGGCACGTCCTGCCGGTGCTGCGCCAGGGGCTGCTTTCGGTCGCCGATGTCGCCCAGCACATCATGGTCGTCGCCGACGCCGACGGGCGGGTGCTGTGGCGGGAGGGGGCCTCGCCGGTGCTGCGCAAGGCGGACGGGCTGGGCTTCGAACTCGGCGCGGACTGGCGGGAAGACGTCGTCGGCACCAACGGGGTGGGCACCCCGGCGGTCGTACGGCGGCCGGTGCAGGTCTTCGCCGCCGAGCACTTCGTCCGCTCGCACGCCTCCTGGACCTGCACCGGCGCGCCGATCACCGATCCGCGGGACGGCCGGCTGATCGGTGTGGTGGACATCAGCGGCCCGCTGGAGACCATGCATCCGGCGACCCTCGCCTGGGTGGACTCGGTGGCCAAGCTGGCCGAGGCGCGGCTGCGGGAGCTGCACCTGGACTCGCTGGAACGGCTGCGGTCGGTGGCGGCGCCGGTGCTGGCCCGGCTGGACGGGCGGGCGCTGGTGGTGGACCGGGACGGCTGGTCGGCGGCGATGTCCGGGATGCCGTACGTGCGGCGTGTCGCGCTGCCCAAGTCGCTGGCGCCGGGCCGCCGGTGGCTGCCGTCGCTGGGTTCGTGCGCGGTGGAGCCGCTGGCCGGGGGCTGGTTGCTGCGGGCGGCCGAGGAACCGGCCGGCACGCCCACGCGGATCGTGCTGGATCTGGCCGCACCGGGCCGCAGTACGCTGACGGTGTCCGGTTCGGCGGGTTCCTGGTCGCGTGAACTCAGTCCCCGGCACGCCGAGTTGCTGTATCTGCTCGCCGCGCATCGCGCCGGCCGCGGGGCGGCGGCCCTGGCCGGGGATCTGTTCGGGGATCCCTCGCGCACGGTGACGGTACGGGCGGAGATGTCCCGGATCCGAAGATATTGCGGGGAACTACTGCAGCATCGGCCGTATCGTTTCCGCGAGGACACGGAGATCGAGGTGCTCCTTCCCGACAACCCCCGTGACCTGCTGCTCTCCTCGACGGCGCCGGCGATCACCCAGAAGCGGACGGCCGCGCAGTGCGGCGGGCCCGCGGACCGGTGAGCGTGTCTTCCGCATATTTGCGGGGTCTTCGCCCTGCGCGGACCGTTACTGCCGTAGCATCCCCTAAGGGCCTCCCCAGCCGCTCCTCGCGTCAACGTACGGACCACCAGGCGCAGTTGGACCGCCACCGGCCGGCGCGCCCCGGCGGCTGAGGAGCCCTGGAGAAGGGGACGAGATGAAGCATCGCGGCAGACACCGCCGGCGCAGGCGGGGCGCTGCACTGCGCGCGGTCCTGACCGGGACCGCACTGGCGCTCACCGCGGCCGCCACGCTGATCAGCGCCTCCCAGGCGGACGTCACCGACAGCCCCGGCGCGCTCAAGCCGCTCTCCTCCCCCGCGGACACCGGCCGGCTGCGGCTCCAGGAGCACCTGGTCCCCGCCCGCACGCTGGACCGGCTCTCCGCCGCGATGGGCCGCCCGGTCGGCGTGGACGCCGTCCTGGCGAGCGCCGACCGCGGGATGCGCACCTCCGCCGACTGCTCCTCCGCCGACCGCGCGTCCCTGCCCGTCACCCCGGCCGCCACCCGCGGCTACTGCTGGGACCCGGCCGACGCCGTCGGCAACGGCTGGCGGCCGGCCTCCGTGACGACGTCCGGGGACGCCGACGACGACGGTGTCTGGGGCACCCACCGGGTCGTGCTCGCCGGCTGGACCCACAGCACCGCCACCGGCCGGGCCGCCGAGCGGGGACTGGCCAGGGTGGCCTTCGTGAACGCCGACGACCCCGCCCGCCTCGACTACCGCTGGGTGCTGCTGGTGGTGCCGGTCGACGGCGGCCGTGACTACCGGGGGCTGGCCTCCGGGATCTCCGGGATGGTCTGGTACCAGGACAAGCTGCTGGTCACCGCCAGAACCGGCGGCGCCGACGCGCTGTACGTCTACGACCTCGACCGGATCCAGCGCGTCGGCATGGACGGGCCCGCGATCGGCCGGGTGCCCGGCGGCTGGTCGGCCGACGGCTACCGCTTTGTGATGCCCGCGATCGGCTCCTACCGCTTCACCGGGGGCCGCTGCGGCCGCTCCGGCCCGCCCTGTCCCGGCGCACTCGCCGTCGACCGGGGCAGCGTGCCGGACAGTCTGGTCGCCGCGGAGTGGACCGCGCCGGACGGGGAGCGGAACGCCCGGCTGTGGCGGTACGCGTTCAGCACGGATCCGGCGCGCGGAGGGCTGCTCGACGCGGACACCGCGGGGCGGGTGAGGGCGGCGGAGGCGTACCGGACCCGGGCGGCGGGGATTCGGGGGGTGCTGTCGTACTGGCAGCCGGGCGCGGTGGAAGCGTCCTGGTATGTGGGACGTCTGCCCGGCTCACGGGACGGCCACGGCACGCTGTGGCGGCAGGACGCCGGCGGGGCGAAGGCGGCGCACTGCGGTGCGGACGGCTCGCGCCGCTGCTGGGCCGAGGGGGCGGGTTCCCTGTCCTACTGGCAGGCGACGGGCGAGGTGTGGTCTCTGACGGACCGCATGCTCTTCGCCCTGCCCCTGGCCGAGCTGGACCGTTCCCTGCACTGACCGCGCCGTTCGCTGCGCGCGCCGGAACGACCGGCTCACTGACGCGACCCCGGGTGACTCGCCCGCCCGACCCGCCTCGGCTCTGGCCCGCACGCCGGGCCAACCCCCGGGCTGGGCATGCCGCCGGACCAACCCCCGACCCGACCCTGCCGCCAGACCATTCGCTCAGGTACCCCACTCCCGGGACCAGCGCCTGAACCGGCCCTGCCGCAGAACCGGCCCCGAGGCGCCCCCGGTCGTCCGGCCGATGCCCCGCGGTCCGCCTGGTCCGTGCGTAAGGTGCCCCGCGGTCCGCCTGATCCGTGCGCCAGGTGCCCTGCGGCCGTCAGGTTCCCCGCCGTCCAGTACGTGACCAAGTCGATCGACAGACCGGCCGGTGGGATGATTCCCTGGCTCGCATGAGCAGCGTCCCCGTCACCACCTGGTCCCTGGAGCAGACCTCGCCGGCCGACCTCCTGCCCGCCGCCGTGCCCGAGGGCGACGTCCGGATCGTGCGCGCCGAGGTCCCCTCCCCCGAGTTCAGCCGCTTCCTGTACGCCTCGGTCGGCGGCGACATCCTCTGGACCGACCGGCTCGGCTGGACCTACGCGCAGTGGCAGGAGTACCTGGAGCGGCCCGGGGTGGAGTCCTGGGTGGCCTACGACCGGGGCACCCCGGCCGGCTATGTGGAGCTGGATCCGCAGGACGAGGGCGTGGTCGAGATCGCCTACTTCGGGCTGATCCCCGCCTTCCGCGGCCGGCGCATCGGCGGCCATCTGCTCTCGTACGGTACGGCGCGCGCCTGGGACCTGGCCGAGCGGTGGCCCGTGCGGACGCCGACCAAGCGGGTGTGGCTGCACACGTGCAGCAAGGACGGCGAGTTCGCCATGGACAACTACCAGCGGCGAGGCTTCAAGCTGTTCGACACCAAGGTCGAGCTGGAGCCGGACCTGGCGACTCCGGGTCCCTGGCCCGGCGCGCACCCGGCCTGATACCCCGCCTGACCTGGCGGGACAAGACCCCCCGCGCGGCATGTGAGCGACGACACCCTTGTCCCATATTCCGGGACAAGGGTGTCCGCATGATGGATAAAGCTGGACTGTGTCCAGATCGCCATGACACGCTTCCGTCATGTCTGGAACTGGAATTGCCTTGGTGAGTCGGCGGCACGTCGACCTCGGCCGCATGTCCAGCGCCATCTGTCCGGCGAGCTGACCGCCCCAGCACCGCCGCGAACCCTCCACCCGATTTTTCCTTGCGCAATGACGCGCACGCCTGCCCGCGTGCGCGCATATGTGCAGGTCAGAGTCGATTCCCACCGGTCCCGAAGGACGTAGAACCATGGCCGCCACCCCGCCGAACCCCGCCGCCTCCGCGCCCCGCCGCAAGGTGAGTCGTCACCGTGGTGAGGGTCAGTGGGCAGTGGGCCACTTCACCCCGCTCAACGGCAACGAGCAGGTCAAGAAGGACGACGACGGTCTCAATGTGCGGACACGCATTGAGACGATCTACTCCAAGCGCGGTTTCGACTCGATCGACCCCAGCGACCTGCGGGGCCGGATGCGCTGGTGGGGGCTGTACACCCAGCGCAAGCCCGGTATCGACGGCGGCAAGACGGCGGTGCTGGAGCCGGAGGAGCTGGACGACCGCTACTTCATGATGCGGGTGCGCATCGACGGCGGCGCGCTGACCACCCAGCAGCTGCGGGTCATCGGCGAGATCTCCCAGGAGTTCGCGCGCGGCACCGCGGACATCACCGACCGGCAGAACGTGCAGTACCACTGGATCCGGATCGAGGACGTGCCCGAGATCTGGGAACGGCTGGAGGGCGTGGGCCTGTCCACCATCACCGCCTGCGGTGACACCCCGCGTGTGATGATCGGTTCGCCGGTCGCCGGTATCGCCGAGGACGAGATCATCGACGCCACCCCCGCGCTGGAGGAGATGAAGCGCCGCGTCCTGAACAACAAGGCGTACTCGAACCTCCCCCGGAAGTTCAAGACGGCCATCTCGGGTTCGCCGCTGCTGGACGTCGTGCACGAGATCAACGACGTGGCGTTCGTCGGCGTACGCCACCCCGAGCACGGTCCGGGCTTCGACGTGTGGGTCGGCGGCGGCCTGTCCACCAACCCCAAGCTGGGCGTGCGGCTCGGCGCCTGGGTGTCGCTGGAGGAGGTCACGGACGTCTACGAGGGCGTCATCTCGATCTTCCGTGACTACGGCTACCGCCGGCTGCGCAACCGCGCCCGGCTGAAGTTCCTCGTCGCCGACTGGGGCGCGGAGAAGTTCCGTCAGGTGCTGGAGGACGAGTACCTGGGGCGCAAGCTGACCGACGGGCCCGCTCCCGAACAGCCCGTGCAGCAGTGGCGCGACCACATCGGTGTGCACCGGCAGAAGGACGGCCGGTTCTACGTCGGTTTCGCCCCGCGGGTCGGCCGCGTCGACGGCACCACGCTGACGAAGATCGCCGACCTCGCGGAGGCGCACGGCTCGGGCCGGGTGCGCACCACCGTCGAGCAGAAGATGATCGTCCTCGATGTCGAACAGGGGAAGGTGGACTCGCTGGTCGAGGGCCTGGAGGCGCTGGATCTCACCGCCCGGCCGTCCTCCTTCCGGCGCGGCACCATGGCCTGCACCGGCATCGAGTTCTGCAAGCTCGCCATCGTCGAGACCAAGCAGCGCGGCTCGTCCCTGATCGACGAACTGGAGCGCCGCCTGCCGGACTTCGACGAGCCGATCACCATCAACCTCAACGGCTGCCCGAACGCCTGCGCCCGTATCCAGGTCGCGGACATCGGTCTCAAGGGCCAGCTCGTGCTCAACGACCAGGGCGAGCAGGTCGAGGGCTACCAGGTGCACCTCGGCGGCGCCCTCGGCCTGGAGCCGGGCTTCGGCCGCAAGGTGCGCGGACTGAAGGTCACCGCGGAGGAGCTGCCCGACTACGTCGAGCGGGTGCTGAAGCGGTTCCAGGCCGAGCGCGAGGACGGCGAGCGGTTCGCCGCCTGGGCCGCGCGGGCCAGTGAGGAGGCTCTGTCGTGACGGAGCGTGCCGCGCCCTTCTACTGCCCCTACTGCGGCGACGAGGACCTGCGTCCGAGCGAAGCTCTGGAAGGCGGTCACGGCGCCTGGGAATGCGGGGCGTGCAACCGCGCATTCCAGCTGAAGTTCCTCGGGCTGCTGGCCCGGGGCCTTCGGCGAGCCGACAACGGAGGGGACCGACAGTCATGACGACGGCTCAGGAAAGCCGCACGACCGAGGAGTTGAAGGCGCTCGCCGAGCAGGCGGGCCGCGACCTGGAGGACGCCTCCGCCCTGGAGATCCTGCAGTGGGCGGTCGACACCTTCGGCGCGAAGTTCTGCGTCACCTCGTCCATGGAGGACGCCGTCGTCGCCCATCTCGCCTCCCGGGTACTGAAGGGCGGGGCCCCCGTGGACGTGGTATTCCTCGACACCGGTTACCACTTCCCGGAGACCATCGGCACCCGCGACGCCGTCGAGGCCGTGATGGACGTCAACGTCATCACCCTCACACCGAAGCAGACCGTCGCCGAGCAGGACGCGGAGTACGGCCCGAGGCTGCACGACCGCGACCCCGACCTGTGCTGCGCGCTGCGCAAGGTCAAGCCGCTCGAGGAGGGACTGCGGGGCTACCAGGCGTGGGCGACCGGACTGCGCCGCGACGAGTCCCCGACCCGGGCGAACACCCCGGTCGTCGGCTGGGACGAGAAGCGGCAGAAGGTCAAGATCTCCCCGATCGCCCGCTGGACCCAGGCCGACGTGGACGCCTACGTCACCGAACACGGCGTGCTCACCAACCCGTTGCTGATGGACGGCTACGCCTCCATCGGCTGCGCCCCGTGCACCCGCCGGGTCCTGGAGGGCGAGGACGCACGCGCCGGCCGCTGGGCGGGCCGCGCCAAGACCGAGTGCGGGCTGCACGGATGACGAACCATCAGACTCTTCAGGAGACCGACGTGACCACCGGAGCCACCGTCTGGCTCACGGGTCTGCCGAGCGCCGGCAAGACCACCATCGCCTACGAGCTGGCCGGCCGGCTGCGTGCCGAGGGCCACCGCGTCGAGGTGCTCGACGGCGACGAGATCCGCGAGTTCATCTCGGCGGGCCTCGGCTTTTCCCGCGAGGACCGGCACACCAACGTCCAGCGCATCGGTTTTCTCGCCGAGCTGCTCGCCCGTAACGGCGTCAAGGCGCTGGTGCCGGTGATCGCGCCGTACGCCGACAGCCGGGAGGCGGTGCGGGGGCGGCACGAGGAGAACGGGACGCCGTACCTGGAGATCCATGTGGCGACCCCGGTCGAGGTGTGCAGCGTGCGCGATGTGAAGGGGCTGTACGCCAAGCAGGCCGCGGGCGAGCTGACCGGGCTGACAGGTGTCGACGACCCCTACGAGGAGCCGAAGGCGCCGGATCTGCGGATCGAGTCGCAGCACCAGAGCGTGCAGGAGTCCGCGGCGTCGGTGTACGCCCTGCTGAGCGAGAGGGGACTGGCATGACGACCGTGGCCAAGGCCGCGACCGGCGACGAGGGTACGGACAGCCCGTACGCCCTCTCCCATCTGGACGCGCTGGAGTCCGAGGGCGTGCACATCTTCCGCGAGGTGGCGGGCGAGTTCGAGAACCCCGTGATTCTCTTCTCCGGCGGCAAGGACTCGATCGTCATGCTGCACCTGGCGCTGAAGGCGTTCGCCCCCGCGGCGGTGCCCTTCTCGCTGCTGCATGTGGACACGGGACACAACTTCCCCGAGGTCCTTGAGTACCGGGACCGTGTGGTCGCCGCACATGGGCTGCGCCTGCATGTGGCCTCCGTCCAGGACTACATCGACCGGGGTGTGCTCAAGGAGCGTGCCGACGGCACCCGTAACCCGCTGCAGACGCTTCCGCTGACGGAGAAGATCCAGAGCGAGAAGTTCGACGCGGTCTTCGGCGGCGGACGCCGGGACGAGGAGAAGGCGCGGGCGAAGGAGCGGGTGTTCTCGCTGCGCGACGAGTTCTCCCAGTGGGACCCGCGCCGCCAGCGCCCCGAGCTGTGGAACCTGTACAACGGCCGGCACGCCCCCGGTGAGCACGTGCGGGTGTTCCCGCTGTCGAACTGGACCGAGCTGGACGTGTGGCAGTACATCGCCCGTGAGGGCATCGAGCTGCCGCAGATCTACTTCGCGCACGAGCGCGAGGTGTTCCAGCGGGGCGGGATGTGGCTGACGGCCGGCGAGTGGGGCGGCCCGAAGGACGGCGAGAGTGTGGAGAAGCGCCAGGTGCGCTACCGCACCGTCGGTGACATGTCCTGCACCGGCGCCGTCGACTCCGACGCCACCACGCTGGACGCCGTGATCGCCGAGATCGCCGCGTCCCGGCTCACCGAGCGGGGCGCGACCCGAGCAGACGACAAGCTGTCCGAGGCCGCGATGGAAGACCGCAAGCGCGAGGGGTACTTCTAGCCATGAGCACGACCACGACCGAGGCGCTCTCGGCCACCACGCTGCTGCGGTTCGCCACCGCCGGCTCCGTCGACGACGGCAAGTCCACGCTCGTCGGACGGCTGCTGCACGACTCCAAGTCGGTCCTCACCGACCAGCTCGAGGCCGTGGAGCGGGTCTCCGCGAGCCGCGGCCAGGACGCCCCGGACCTCGCGCTGCTCACCGACGGCCTGCGTGCCGAGCGCGAGCAGGGCATCACGATCGACGTGGCCTACCGTTACTTCGCCACGCCCAGGCGCCGGTTCATCCTGGCCGACACCCCGGGCCATGTGCAGTACACCCGCAACATGGTCACCGGCGCCTCGACGGCGGAGCTGACGGTGATCCTGGTCGACGCCCGCAACGGCGTGGTCGAGCAGACGCGCCGGCACGCGGCGATCGCGGCCCTGCTGCGGGTTCCGCACGTCGTCCTCGCGGTCAACAAGATGGACCTCGTCGGGTACGAGGAGTCCGTGTTCGCCGCGATCGCCGAGGAGTTCACGGCGTACGCGACCGAGCTGGGCGTGCCCGAGGTCACCGCCATCCCGATCTCGGCGCTCGCCGGTGACAACGTGGTGGAGCCGAGCGCGAACATGGACTGGTACGGCGGCCCGACCGTCCTGGAACACCTGGAGACCGTGCCGGTCAGCCATGATCTGGCGCACTGCCACGCCCGGCTGCCCGTGCAGTACGTGATCCGGCCGCAGACCGCCGAGCACCCCGACTACCGCGGCTACGCGGGCCAGATCGCGGCGGGCACCTTCCGCGTCGGCGAGGAGGTCACGGTCCTGCCGTCCGGTCGGACGTCGAGGATCTCCGGCATCGACCTGCTGGGCGAGCCGGTGGACGTGGCGTGGACGACGCAGTCGGTGACGGTCCTGCTCCAGGACGACATCGACGTCTCGCGCGGTGACCTGATCGTGCCGACGAAGGACGCACCGGCCACCACCCAGGACGTGGAGGCGACCGTCTGCCACGTGGCCGACGCCCCGCTGACCGTCGGCCACCGCGTGCTGCTCAAGCACGGCACCCGCACGGTCAAGGCGATCGTGAAGGACATCCCGTCCCGCCTCACGCTCGACGACCTGTCCCTGCACCCGCACCCGGGACAGCTCCTCGCCAACGACATCGGCCGGGTGAAGATCCGTACCGCCGAGCCACTGCCGGTCGACTCCTACGCCGACTCGCGGCGCACGGGCTCCTTCATCCTGATCGACCCGAGCGACGGCACCACGCTCACCGCGGGCATGGTCGGCGAGTCGTTCGCCACCCCCGAGCCGGTCAAGGACGAGTCCGAAGACGACGGCTGGGACTTCTGACATGACGACGACCGACGTCTACTCGACGTTCGCGAAGGAGGGCGGCCGCATCGGCAGCGGCGCCCTCGGCAGCGGGCAGGGCGGAGTGGCCCGATGTGTGCGCTGACGTACGCGCACCGCTTGCGCGCCCTCACCCCCCACCGCCGTAGACGAAGACCTGCCGACCTCCCGGCCACGACCTGAGAGACCGTGACCGCCGGGCCAACGAGAGGAAAACCTCCCGTGCCTGCCTCCCGCTCCGCGTTGTTCCGTCGCGGCATGGCCGCGCTCGCCGCGCTCCCCCTCCTCACGCTCGCCGCCTGCGGTTACGGCTCCCAGGCCAAGAACGGCGACACCGCCAAGGTCGCCGCCGGGGCCAAGAAGGTCGACGGACTCGACACCGTCAAGATCGGCTATTTCGGCAACCTGACCCACGCGACCGCCCTGGTCGGCCGTGAGCAGGGCCTCTTCCAGAAGGAGCTGGGCGCCACCAAGGCGGACTACGCCACCTTCAGCGCGGGCCCGTCCGAGATCGAGGCCCTCAACTCCGGTTCCATCGACATCGGCTGGATCGGCCCGTCCCCGGCGATCAACGGCTACACCAAGTCCGACGGCAAGAGCCTGAAGATCATCGGCGGTTCGGCCTCCGGCGGCGTCAAGCTGGTCGTCAACCCGAAGAAGATCACGTCCCTGAAGGACGTCAAGGGCAAGAAGATCGCCACGCCGCAGCTCGGCAACACGCAGGACGTGGCGTTCCTCAACTGGGTGGCCGAGCAGGGCTGGAAGGTCGACCCGCAGAGCGGCAAGGGTGACGTCACGGTCGTCCGCACCGACAACAAGATCACCCCGGACGCCTACAAGTCCGGTTCCGTCGACGGTGCCTGGGTGCCTGAGCCGACCGCGTCCAAGCTGGTCGCCGAGGGCGGCAAGGTGCTGCTGGACGAGTCGTCGCTGTGGCCGGACAAGAAGTTCGTGATCACGAACATCGTCGTGCGGCAGGCCTTCCTCAAGGAGCACCCGAAGGCCGTCGAAGCGGTGCTGAAGGCCTCGGTCGAGGCCAACAAGTGGATCAACGCCAACCCGGACCAGGCGAAGGCGGCCGCGAACAAGCAGCTGGCGGCGGACTCCGGCAAGGCGCTGCCCGCGAACGTCCTCGACCCGGCCTGGAAGTCCATCCGGTTCACCGACGACCCGCTGGCCTCCACCCTCGACACCGAGGCGGCGCACGCGGTCAAGGCCGGCCTGCTGGACAAGCCGGACCTCAAGGGGATCTACGACCTGACGATCCTCAACAAGGTCCTCAAGGCCGAGGGTGACAAGCCGGTCGACGCGGCCGGTCTCGGCACCAGCTGACGCCAGTCCCGATGAGTTTCCCAGGAGGTGACGACCATGGCCACGACCCTCGCCAAGGCCGCTGAGTCGGTCGAGTACGCCGCACGCCTCGAGCAGGTCTCGAAGTCCTTTCCGACACCCGGCGGGCAGCAGCTCGTCCTGGACGACATCAGCCTCGATGTCGCGCCCGGCGAGTTCGTCACCCTCCTGGGGGCCTCGGGCTGCGGCAAGTCCACGCTGCTGAACCTGGTGGCGGGCCTGGACCGGCCCACCGCCGGGTCCATAACGACCGACGGCCGCCCGGCCCTGATGTTCCAGGAACACGCCCTGTTCCCGTGGCTCACGGCCGGCAAGAACATCGAACTGGCCCTGAAACTGCGGGGAGTCGCGAAGTCCGAGCGGCGCGGCAGGGCCGAGGAACTGCTCGAGCTCGTCCGGCTGAAGGGCGCGTACGGCAAGCGCGTCCACGAGCTGTCGGGCGGTATGCGGCAGCGGGTGGCGATGGCCCGGGCGCTGGCGCAGGAGAGCAATCTGCTGCTGATGGACGAGCCGTTCGCGGCGCTGGACGCCATCACCCGGGACGTGCTGCACGACGAGCTGACCCGTATCTGGTCGGAGACCGGGCTGTCCGTGCTGTTCGTGACGCACAACGTGCGCGAGGCGGTGCGGCTCGCGCAGCGTGTCGTGCTGCTGTCCTCCCGTCCGGGCCGCATCGCCCGCCAGTGGGAGGTCGACATTCCGCAGCCGCGCCGCATCGAGGACGCGCCCGTGGCGGAACTGTCCCTGGAGATCACCGAAGTCCTGCGTGGGGAGATCCGCCGCCATGGCCAGCACTGAGACGACGACCTCCCCCGAGACGGGGAGCGTGGAAGCGGGCCTCGACGCGCTGGAGACCGCGCAGCCGGGCCGTACGCCGCTGCGCAAGACCCTCGTCGACAAGGTCGTCCCGCCGATCACCGCGATCGTCGTGGTCCTGGTGGTCTGGCAGGGCCTGATCACCCTGAAGATCGTCGACGATCCGACCAAGCTGCCCACGCCGGGCGCGGTCTGGCACGCCTTCCGCAACGACTGGCTGCAGGGCAAGCTGCTCGGCTACATCTGGACCAGCGTCTCGCGCGGTCTGCTCGGCTTCTGCCTCGCGCTGCTGATCGGCACCCCGCTGGGCCTGCTGGTGGCGCGGGTGAGGTTCGTGCGCGCGGCCATCGGCCCCATCCTGTCCGGTCTGCAGTCGCTGCCGTCGGTGGCGTGGGTGCCGCCCGCGGTGATCTGGCTGGGCCTGAACAACTCGATGATGTACGCGGTGATCCTGCTCGGCGCCGTGCCGTCCATCGCCAACGGTCTGGTGTCCGGTGTGGACCAGGTGCCGCCGCTGTTCCTGCGCGCGGGCCGCACCATGGGGGCCACGGGCCTGAAGGGAACCTGGCACGTCACCCTGCCGGCCGCCCTGCCCGGGTACGTGGCGGGCATGAAGCAGGGCTGGGCCTTCTCCTGGCGCTCCCTGATGGCCGCGGAGATCATCGCCAACTTCCCCGACCTGGGCACGGGCCTGGGCCAGCTGCTGGAGAACGCCCGCACCGCCAGCGACATGGCCATGGTGTTCGAGGCCATCCTGCTCATCCTGTTCGTCGGCATCGCCATCGACCTGCTGCTCTTCAGCCCGCTGGAGCGGTGGGTGCTGCGCAGCCGCGGCCTGCTGGTGAAGGGCTGAGGCTGGACATGCGCGAACCGGTCCTTCTCGTCATCGCCCACGGCAGCCGCGATCCGCGGCACGCCCAGGCCGTGCACGCCCTCGTGGAGCGGGTACGGTCGCAGCGGCCGGGGCTGCGCGTGGAGACCGGCTTCCTGGACTTCAACGTGCCGTCGGTGCACGGGGTGCTGGAGTCGCTTGCGGCGGACGGCGTCCAGGACGTGGTCGCGCTGCCCCTGCTGCTGACCCGCGCCTTCCACGCCAAGGCCGACATCCCCGCCGTGCTGCGGGAGGCGCCGGCCCGGCTGCGGATCCGGCAGGCGGACGTGCTGGGTCCGTCGCCGCTGCTGCTGGCGGCGCTGGAACGGCGGCTGTACGAGGCGGGGCTGACGCCCGCCGCCAAGTCCTCGACCGGGGTCGTGCTGGCCTCGGCGGGGTCCACCGACCCGGAGGCGATCGCAGTGATCGCAGGAATCGCGCGGGAGTGGCGGCACACCGGTTGGTGCGCCGTGCGGCCTGCGTTCGCCTCCGCCGGTTCTCCCGCGGGGTTCCCGCGCACCGAGGACGCGGTGGCCGAGCTGCGCGCCCTCGGCTGCTCGCGGGTCGCCGTCGCGCCGTACGTCCTGGCCCCCGGCTTTCTGCCGGACCGCATCGCGCGGGGCGCGGCCGGGGCGGACGTACTGGCGGACGTGCTGGGTCCGGCGCCGGAGGTGGCGCGGGTGCTGCTGGAACGCTACGACGCGGCCCGGCGGCCGGCCATGACGGCCCTGGGCGCCTGACCGTCCCCCGGCGTTTCCCGCGTTTCCGGTGTTCCCGGCGTTTCCGGGGTCACAGGCCGAGTGCGTGCAACAGGTGCTGGGTGAAGGTGAGGCTGGCGGTGCCCGCACCCGCCGTGATGGCGACGTTCTCCAGTGCGGTGCGGATCCGGCCCCGGTTGGGCGGCAGGCCGTCCTCCGCGGACAGCGCCAGCTCCGCCTGGATGACCTCCCCGTTCCCGGCGATCCCCGGGTACTCGGCGCGCAGTGCCTCGGTGAGCCGGTCGGCGACGGCCATGAGGGTTTCGATGTCGGGTGTGCCGTTCCTGGGGTCGATGCGGGCGAGATCGGCGGGGCTGTTCCCGAACTTGTAGGTGCTCATGTCCTGTCCTCGCTTGTGGTCCGAAGGAGCCTTCGGGGATGGGGGGTGGCTACGGCTTCGGCGCGGGCGACCAGGCTCTGGCCGCCGAAGGTGCTGGGGCGGCTGACGTTACCGATGTTGCGGGGAGGAACACCGCGCGTGCGGTGCTGTGGGCCAGGGCCCCGCCAGCCGAGATGGCGCCGATTAGGCTGAAAATCGACACCCATCCGGGTGAACGGTGTCCGTTGACCGGGCTGCGCAGAGCACGGGGGTGTTCCGCTTCGGGGGTCGCCCCCCGTCACGGTGGTAGCACGCGGTGCCCGTAACGGACTGCCCGTCACGCTCATCTGTCCCCTCGCCCCTTCTGTCGGCCCTTCCGGCCGTCTGCGCGCTTCACCCTAGGGACAACGGGATGGGTTTGTCGCGAGGTTCTGCGAGGGCTGGCCTTGGAGGGCGGGCGCGTGATATGGGAGCCGTCGGGGTCCGGCGCTCCCCTGTGACGTCGGACCCCGGCGGCTCTTCGTTCTGCGCCGCTCATGGTTGGCGTGTCACACGAGCGGCGGACCCGCCGCGAGCGAGGGATGTTTATCGGCCACCCCGCTGTTCCTGGTGAGTTCGTTCCTCGTTCAGTCGAAGCGGAGGGCGCCGGTGCGGGTGCGCTTGAGTTCGAAGAGATCGGGGTGGCGGGCCAGCACCCGGAAGCTGTCGAAGAGTTCGGCCGCCTCCTCGCCGCGCGGAACGGCGCGCAGCACGGGGCCGAACCACACCGTGCCGTCGATGTGCAGGGTCGGCGTGCCCACGTAGCCGCCCGTCTCGGGTTCGGCGCCGGCCTCGTGACTGCGGCGCACCGCGTCGTCGTACGACGGATCGTGGGCGGCGGCCGACAGGTCGGCGGGCAGCCCGAGTTCGGCCAGCGACTCGGCGACCACCCGGTCGAAGTCCTCGATACGGCCTTCGTGGATCCGGGTGCCGAACGCGGTGTACAGGTCGCGCAGCACCTTGTCGCCGTGCCGTTCGGCGGCGGCCACGGCGACCCGCACCGGACCGATCGAGCGGTCCACCAAGTCCCGGTACCAGTCGGGGAGTTCGTTGCCCATGTTGTGCAGGTACAGGCTCATCGCCCGGAACCGGAGGTCGAGCGGGCGCAGGCGCTCGACCTCCAGCAGCCAGCGGGAGGTGATCCAGGCGAAGGGGCAGGCGGGGTCGAAGAAGAAGTCGACCCGGGTCGGGGCGGGCTCGGTGGCGGTGTCGCGGTATGTCATGGCAGCGACGCTACCTCCGGATTGGTGCAGCGTCCCGGCCCAATCCGGTCTCACTTCATTGGTCCATTCCTTCGAGCCCGCCGCCTGCCCCGGCCTGCACCGGGTCCACCACCGCGATCTCCGTCCCGCGCAGGCGTTCCGGTTCCGCCACGACGTCGATCCGGGTCATCCGGCCGTCCGAGCCGAAGGCGAAGGCCAGGAGCAGGCGCGGCCGCCCCCGCTCCGCCATGACCAGGCCGAACTCGCCGTCCAGCAGGGCGAGTCCGGTGAGCCGAGCGCGCGCCACGGCGGCCATCGCACCCTGGGCGACGGGCTCGGCGCCCCGCACCGTGATCGGTTCCGGCGTGGGTACGACCAGCGCGTCGGCGTGCAGCACCACATCCGGGTCGAGCAGCGCGACCAGGGCCGTGAAGTCGCCGCCGCGGGTGGCGGCCAGGAACGCCTCGACGGCCCGGCGACGGCGTACGGCGTCGGCGGCGGGCGCGGCCGGCCGGCCCTGGACCCGGCGGCGGGCCCGGCTGGCGAGCTGCCGGGTGGCGGCCGGGGTCTTCTCGATCAGCGGGGCGATCTCCTCGAAGGGCACGGCGAACATGTCGTGCAGCACGAAGGCGACCCGCTCGGCCGGGCCGAGGGTGTCGAGGACGACCAGCAGCGCGACGCCGACCTGGTCGGCCAGCAGCGCCTCCCGGGCGGGATCGCCCGCCTCGGCGGAGACCGCCGGGGCGTCATGGGCGTGGTTGCAGGCCTCGAGGAACTCCTCGCGCCGGTTGCGGCGGGCCCGCAGCAGGTTGAGGCAGACCCGGGTCACCACGGTGGTCAGCCAGCCGGTGAGGTTGCGCACCGCGTCGAGGTCGGCCTCCCGGGCCCGCAGCCAGGCCTCCTGCAGCGCGTCGTCGGCCTCGGCGGCCGAGCCGAGCAGCCGGTATGCCACGGCGGTGAGATGCGGCCGGTCCGCCTCGAACCGCTCCGCGAGCCGCCGCCCGGCGTCCTCGGTGACGTCGTCCACCGTTCCCCCGCCCTCTCCTGCGCACTGGTAGGCACGGTCCGGGTCCTGACGGGACGCCGAACCGACCGGAAGATCAACTGCCGTGTGGTGCAAGGGCGTCGGCCGGCATCGTGCCCTCGGCCGCGTCGGCCCTCCGCACCAGTTCCGCGACCGGCATCGACCCGGCGGCCCGGCGCTCCCGTGCGAACCGGTCGGCGAGCCGCTGGAGCAGTTCGTTCAGCGGGGTCGGTACGCCGTGCAGCCGGCCGAGCAGCACGATCTCCCCGTTGAGGTAGTCGGCCTCGATGGTGCCGGTGCCCCGGGCGAGGGACTGCCAGGAGGAACCGCCGCCGCGCGTGACCCCGTCCAGTGGCACCAGGGTGACCTTGTCGCCGCGGGCCGCGCGCTGCTCCCCGTCGCCGGCGCGCGCGATGCCCGCCGCGTCGAGTACGGCGGCCCCTTCGGCCCGCACGCGGGCGAGCAGGGCGTGCGCGGCCTCGTCGGAGGCGGGACCGCACAAGGCTTCGAAGGCGGTGCCGAGGTTCCAGAGCAGCTTGGCGTACTGCCAGCGGGCCACGTCGGGCACCACCGGCGCCTCGAAGTGGGAGGCGTCCAGGTCCGCGCCGATCCGGTGGGCGGTGTCGTCGGTGCCGTGCGGGAGGCGGCCGAGGTGGAGGATGCCGGTGAGCGGGGTGCCCGCGGCGGAGACGACACCGGGCTCCACGTAGGTCGAGGGCAGCCAGACGCAGACGCCGTACACGTGCCGGAAGCGGCGCAGCGCGAGCCGGCCGCTCTCGACTCCGTTCTGCAGCAGGACGAGCGGCAGCCGCTCGGCCGCCGTGCCCCCGCCGGCCACGGGGACGTCGGCCCAGGTCTCCAGGGCGGCCACCGTGTCCTGGGTCTTCACCGCGAGCACGAGGACGTCGTCGGCGCGCAGCTCACCGAGCGGGCCCGGCCCGTCGACGGCCGGGAGCCGGTACGTCAACTCCCCTTCCGGCACCCGCAGTCGCAGCCCGTGCTCCGCGAGTGCCGCAAGATGCCTGCCCCGTGCCACGAGCACGGCCTCACGCCCGGCCTGGGCCAGCCGCCCGCCGACGGTGCCGCCCACCGCTCCCGCCCCGATGATGATGTAGCGCATGAGGTAGAGCCTCGCACAGGCGTGCGTGCACGTGCTCGGCAGTATCTCGGGGAGGCACGCGTGTCCGACCGTGCCCCTGGGGGCCCGCGGTCCGTCACGCTCCCGGAGCGGTCAGCTCGACCAGCTTGACGACGGTGTTCCAGTTGCGGCTGGTGGCGATCAGGTCCTTGGTGCGCCGCGTCCGGGACAGTACCTCGGCGAGCTTGGAGCGGCCGAGGCCCTCGGGGGCGTACAGGTACAGGCAGCGGTCGCCGAGGCGGAACTCCTCGGGGAGGTGGGCGGCGGGGTCGATGTCCGCGTAGCGGTCCGGGGTGACGGGTGCGGAGAAGTACGTGACGTGGAGCTGCCTGGGCTCCAGGTCGGCGGCCGGGAACGGGCAGGCCTCGACGACCGCCTTCAGATAGGCGTGGTCGCGGACGATCACGTCGACGGGGAAGCCGAACCGCTCCTCGATCGCCCGGGTCAACTCCGCCGCCAGCGACGCCTCGTCGCCGTGGCCGGTGGTGAACACGGCCTGGCCGCTCTGCAGATGGGTCCGTACGCCGGTGTGGCCGAGGCCGGTCAGCAGCGTACGGAGGTCGGCCATCGGCAGCTTCCTGCTGCCGCCGACGTTGATTCCGCGCAACAGCGCCGCGTAGGTCGTCATCCGGCCACCCTAGGCGGCCGTCGTGCCCCGTGGGGGCGGGCACGACGGCCGGGCCCGCGCGGGGCGGGGCTGCGCGAAACTCTCGCTGATCGACGGCACCGGATCAAGCTCTACACGCAGCTGTAACTTGTTCAACGAGGTTTCGTAATCACAAACCAGCGCGCCGGCGGCAGAACGGACAACCCATGTCCGACGGCCGGCGGAGCAGGCCGGCGCAACAGGCTGCCGAACCCCGAGACGTGCCCCCGAGAAGTGCGGATAGGTGTAAGGGGCCGTCGTCCTCCCCAGTGCTGACCGGCCGGTCGCCGAGTTCACCGGGCAGCACGACGAGACGCGTTTATCCAGCTCATACGGTCATACCGGAGCAAGCGCAGACGTGGCGGCAGGGGGTCGCCACCGCACACGAGGGGGTAGGACCCGCGATGGGGAACAGGGACGTGCCGGTACGGGGGCTGGCCGCCCGCGCCGGCGGCTGGAGCGCCCGGCACCGCTGGGCGGCCGTCGGCATATGGGTGCTGTTCGTCGTGCTGGCCATGGGGCTCGGCTCGGCGGCGGGCCGGGTCGACGTCGACGAGAGCAACCAGCTCAAGGGCGAGACGCACACCGCCGCCCAGATCATCGACGACGCGGGGATCAAGGAACCGGCCGGCGAGACGGTCCTGATCCAGTCCAGGGACGCCGAAGTCACGGCGACCGGCGCCGAGTTCCGCGCCGCCGTCGCCGACGTGGTGAAGGCCGTCGAGGGCACCGGCAAGGTCACGGCCGTGACCTCGCCGTACGACACGCACACCATCTCCCGGGACGGCCGCAGCGCGCTGGTGCAGTTCGACATGCGCGGTGACGCCAAGACGGCCGTCGACCGGGTCGAGCCGGTGCTCAACGCCGTCTCCGGGGTGCAGAAGGCGCACGGCTCGCTGCGGATCGAGGAGATCGGCGGCGCCAGCATGCAGAAGCAGTACAAGGATGCCTTCGGGGACGACTTCAAGCAGGCCGAGTACTCGGCGGTGCCGGTGGCCCTCGGCATTCTGCTGATCGCCTTCGGGGCGCTGGTGGCGGCGCTGCTGCCGGTGGCCCTCGCGATCACCGCGATCATGGCCACCATGGGTCTGATGGGCCTGGTCAGCCATCTGCAGCCGATGAGCGACACCGCCAACTCCGTGATGCTGCTGGTCGGTATGGCCGTCGGCGTCGACTACTGCCTGTTCTATCTGCGCCGCGAGCGCGAGGAACGGCAGGCCGGGCGGGACCCGGGCACCGCCCTGCGGATCGCCGCCGCCACCAGCGGCCGGGCGGTCATCGTGTCCGGTGTCACGGTGTGCGTGGCGATGGCGGGCATGCTCTTCACCGGGCTCGCCCAGTTCGAGGCGATGGGCCTGGCCTCGCTGATGGTCGTCGCGGTCGCCATGGTCGGGTCGGTGACGGTGCTCCCGGCGCTGCTGTCGCTGCTCGGCGAGCGGGTGGACAAGGGCCGGATCCCGTTCCTCAGCCGCCGGAACCGGAAGCGGGCCGCGGGCGAGGGCAGCCGGGTCTGGACCGCCGTACTGCGCGCGGTGCTGGCCAGGCCGCTGGTCTCCGTCGTCGTGGCGGCCGGTGCGCTGCTGGCGGTGGCCGCGCCCGCGCTCGGCATGAACACCCAACAGCTCACCCTTGACCAGGAGTTCGGGAAGTCGCTGCCGATCGTGCAGACGTACAACCGCGTCAACGACGCCTTCCCGGGCGGCAGTGAGCCGGCCCAGGTCGTCGTCAAGGCCAAGGACATCAACGCGCCCGAGGTGCGGCAGGCGCTGGCCGACTTCAAGAAGGAGGCGATCGCCTCCGGCGCCTCGCGCGGCCCGGTCGACATCCGGGTGCACGACGCGCAGAACGTCGCCCTGGTCTCCGTGCCGCTGGTCGGCGGCTCCGACATGGACCGGGCGGTCAAGAACCTGGACAAGCTGCGCGACGAGGTGCGCCCCGCCACGCTCGGCAAGGTGGCCGGCCTGCAGGCGCCGATCACCGGACAGGTGGCCGGCAACCACGACTTCAACGACCAGCTGCTCGGGTCCGTCGTCCCGGTCTTCGCGTTCGTGATCGTCTTCGCCTTCCTGCTGATGCTGCTGTCTTTCCGCTCGCTGACCGTGGCCATCACCTCGATCGTGCTCAACCTGCTGTCGGTGGGCGCCGCGTACGGCGTCCTCGTCGCGGTCTTCCAGCACGGCTGGGGTGCCTCACTGGTGGGCGCGGAGGGGGTCGGCGCCATCGTGACCTGGCTGCCGCTGTTCCTGTTCGTGATCCTTTTCGGGCTGTCGATGGACTACCACGTGTTCGTGGTGTCCCGGATCCGTGAGGCCCGCATGAACGGCCGTACGACGAAGGACGCGATCCGGCACGGCGTGGTCACCACGGCCGGCGTCGTCACCAGCGCCGCGGTGATCATGGTCGCCGTGTTCGCGATCTTCGGCACGCTGTCGATGCAGTCCATGAAGCAGATGGGTGTGGGCCTGGCCGCGGCGGTCCTCATCGACGCGACGGTCATCCGCGGTGTGCTGCTGCCGGCCGTGATGGCCCTGCTCGGCGAGCGCAACTGGTACCTGCCGAAGTGGCTCCACTGGCTGCCCGACCTGACCCACGACGAGACACCGTCCGTGGTCGCCGCCCGTCCGGTTCGGGAGGAAGGGGAGCGGCTGCCGGTCTGATCCGGCGGGCTGGACGGGCGCCTGCCCGCCGGGCGGTTGAGAGCGTGCGCGGTGCGGGGGCGTGGAGGCTGACGGCACAGGCCCCCGCGCCCCCTTCGGGCGCTCGTGGCTGCGGGCAGTCGTGCCGCCAGGGGCGGCACGGGTCTGGCGCAGCGGCACCCCGCACGCAAGCGCGGGCCCAGGAACGAGCCATGTACTCGAGATCGCCCCGGGCCCGGCCGCCCCGCCGACGGACGACGGCGAGGCGCTGGACCTCGGCGGCGGCCCGGTGCGCCGGGTCGCGCGCGACATCAACACCCCGCACATGCAGGACAACTGGGAGGCCCGGCCGCTCCACGAGCAGACCACGTCGACCCCGCCCTGCGGGCCGAGGAGATGGTCCGTCAGGCCTCCCGTCTCACCGCCCTGACAACCACGCTGCGGGGCCCTGGCCGAGCTGCGCCCGGCCCGTCTCGCGGTGATGCACGTCTGGCGGCTCAAGGGCCCGCGCACACCGCCCGACCTGTGTGAATGCGAGACTGGCCGGAGAGACGGCAGGGACGACGGCGCGGCACGGAGGCGGGATGGACGAGGCACGGGCACGGGACGTACTGGCGGCGGCGGGCGTACTGCCCGGCCCGGTCCGGGACGCGGCTCTCCTCGCCCTCGGCGAGAACGCGGTGTTCGCCGCCGGTGATCTGGTGGTGAAGGTGGGCCGAGACGCCGAGCTGCTGCAGCGGGCCCGGCGCGAGCTGGACATCGCCGGCTGGCTGGCCGGGGCGGGCGTGCCGGCGGTGCGGGCGGCGGAGCCGGAGCCGCGGCTGGTCGAGGGCCACCCGGTGACCGTGTGGCACCGGCTGCCCGACCCCGTACGGCCCGCCGAGCCGCGGGACCTGGCGCGGCTGCTGCGGATGGTGCACGCACTTCCCTCTCCTTCCTTCGCCTTGCCGCCCCGCGAGCTGCTGGGCGGTGTGGAGCGGTGGCTGCGGCTCGCGGGCGACGCGATCGCTCCCGAGGACGCGGCCTACCTCCGCGCGCGCCGGGACGGGTTCGCGGCGGCCGCCGCCGCGCTGACGCCCCATCTGCCGCCCGGCCCGATCCACGGCGACGCGCTGCCCCGCAATGTGCACATCGGGCCGGACGGGCCGGTGCTGGTCGACCTGGAGACCTTCTCCGCCGACCTGCGCGAGCACGACCTGGTGGTCATGGCCCTCTCCCGCGACCGGTACGGGCTGCCCGCCGAGGCGTACGACTCCTTCACCGAGGCGTACGGGTGGGACGTGCGGGAGTGGCAGGGGTGTGGCGTGCTGCGCGGGGCCCGGGAGACGGCGAGCTGCGCCTGGGTGGCCCAGCACGCGCCGAGCAACCCGAAGGCGCTGGCCGAGTTTCGGCGGCGGGTGGCGTCGCTGCGGGACGGGGATGAGACGGTGCGCTGGTACCCGTTCTGAGGCTGTCCAGCGTTCCTGAGGGGCGACGGGCTGTGCCGATGCGCGGCTCCGCCGCGTGGGCGCGACCGGCCGCCCACTCACCCGCGCCCGAAAAGCGGTCCGTGGCCTACGCAGGCTGGCTCTCGGTCAACTCCCGCAGCGGCCACGCCCCGTCCACCACCGCCCCCGCATCCCCCTTGCGCCGCAGGAAGGCCTGGAAGTCCGCCGCCCACTCCGCGTACCACTCGATCTGCCGCTGGTGGAGTTCGACCGGGCTCAGGGATGCGATCTTCGGGTGGCGGTCGGCTATCGCGGAGGCGAGACGCGCTGCGGCGAGGGCGTCGGCCGGGGCCGTGTGGGCCGCGTCGAGGGCTATGCCGTACTCGGCGCAGACCGCTTCCAGGTTCCGTTTGCCGCGGCGGTAGCGGTCGACCCAGCGGTCGATGGTGTAGGGGTCGACGACCGGGGCGGGGGCGGCGCCGCCCAGGCGGTCGGCGAGGGACGGCAGGGCGTGGCGGCGCAGTTCGGCGGAGAGCAGGGTGAGGTCGAACGCGGCGTTGTAGGCGACGAGCGGGACGCCCGCCTGCCAGTAGGAGACGAGGACGTCGGCGATGGAGTCGGCCACCCGGTCGGCCGGGTGGCCCTCGGCCGTCGCCCGCTCGTTGCTGATGCCGTGCACCGCGACCGCGTCCGCCGGGATCTCCACGCCCGGATCGGCCAGCCATTCCCTGCGTCCCCCGGGCTCACCGGCCCTGACCTCGATCACCGCGCCGGTGACGATGCGCGCCTCGCGCGGATCGGTCCCGGTCGTCTCCAGGTCGAAGCCGATCAGCAGCTCCCGGTGCCAGCCCATGGGCGGCCCCCCTTCTTGGTGGTGCTTTCCCCCAGTGGCCTCCACCCTCGCACGCGGCACTGACAATCAGAGGTTCGCGTTCCGCTTGCACCGGCGGACAGTTCAGGACACAGGGCGTGAATCCGCCCAGGCGAGCTCGAACTCCTCGCGGTATGTCGGGAAGAGTCCTGCTTCACCCACCTCGTCCGACTTGACCAGCTTGCTGCCGTTGCGCAGTACGAGTACCGGCGACTCCATCCCGCGCGCCCCGCGCAGATAGGACTGCACCACGGCGATGCCGTCGGCGCCGTCGCCGTCCACCAGGTAGGCGGTGAAGCGCGGTGTCTCGTCGTAGACCTGGATCTCGAAGGCGCCCGGGTCGCGCAGCCGGGAGCGGACCCGGCGCATGTGCAGGATGTTCATCTCGACGGAGCGGCTCAGTTCGCCCCGTTTCATCCCGAGTTCCCGCTCGCGGCGCTTGACCGAGCTGGAGGCCGGGTTGAGGAAGAGCAGCCGCACCCGGCAGCCCGTCTCGGCGAGCCGGACCAGCCGGCGGCCGGAGAAGTTCTGCACGAGCAGGTTGAGGCCGATGCCGACGGCGTCGAGGCGGCGGGCGCCGCCGAAGAGGTCCTCGGCGGGAAACTGGCGCATCAGCCGCACCCGGTCGGCGTGGACGGCGACGACGTCGGCGTACCGGTCGCCGACCAGGTCCTCGACCGCGTCCACGGGCAGCCGGCGCGCCGAGGGGACGTCACCGCCCGAGCCGAGCATCTCCAGCAGCCGGGCGGAGGCGCGCTCGGCCTGGTTCAGGACCGCCCCGGACAGCGCCCGGTTGCGGGAGACGACGTTGCGGGTCACCTCCAGCTCGTCCAGGGCGAGTTCGAGGTCGCGGCGCTCGTCGAAGTACGGCTCGAAGCAGGGCCAGTGCTGCACCATCAGTTCACGCAGCTGGGGAAGGGTGAGGAAGCTGAGCACGTTGTCGTCGGCCGGGTCGAGCAAGTAGCCCTTGCGGCGGCTGACTTCGCGGACGGCGACGGCGCGCTGCACCCACTCCTGCCCGGCCGGACCGGCCGCGGCGACCACCCAGTCGTCCCCGTGGACGGGTTCGTAGATGGGCCGCAGTACGGCGGCCACGACCGCGCGCAGCCGCTGCTCGACGAGGTTCAGCCAGATGTAGGCCCGGCCGGCCCGCTGGGCGCGGGTGCGCACCTCGCGCCAGGCGTCGGCGTCCCAGTCCAGCTCCGGCCCGATGGACCCCGCGTCCATCGGGCGGGCCAGGGACACCGCGCCGGGCGGGACGTCTGTGGAGTTCCCCTCGTGACCCTCGTCACCAGGGGGCAGCTCCAGGCCTCCCGAGCCCACCCGTGCACCGCCTTCCGATCCCCGGGCCTTTCCCGTCTCAACGATCAAGGAAGGGTACTCCGCGAGGGGTGGGCGGTGCAGCCGGATGGACAGGTCGGTTTCTCAACTGTTCTGCTCAACTGCGCGGCTCCCAATGGCCGTTCTGCCATGCCAGGTCACTCGGAGTGAGCGGATTCATAGCGGTCACGTCCCGGGGTGCGATGGCGAAGCCCTGCCAGTGCACCGGCATGGGCTGCTGGTCCTCGTCCCGCGCGATGTGGTGGAAACCGACGTTCATCCAGATCACCGGGTGGGTCAGGGTCTGTCCGCCGACCCATCCGTCCACGGATGCGGGGTGTCCTTGGCCGCACTTCGGGTTGTCGCTCGCGAACAGTTCGCACGGGTTGTACTCGGTGACGTAGAGGTCGTGCTCGGTGAAGCCGCGGCCGAGGTACTTGGTGGTGGGCCCGGGGACTATCTCGTACGAACGTGCGTGTCCGTCCTTGTTCTTTCCGGTCGCGCTGACCACCCGCCACCAGCGGTAGTCCTTCAGGTCGCCGGCGAGTTCCCTGGTGACCTCGGTGCGGGTGGTCCGGGTGGTCGGCCCCTGCTGTCCTGAGGTGCGCGGGCTCACGGCCGAGTCGTACTGCTCGACCTTTGTCCTCGACGAGCCGTCGAGGCCGAAGTCCAGCCGCCAGAAGACGTTGTGGCTGTGGCTGGTGGCGTAGGCCTTGGCGCCCTTGCCGATGGGCCAGCCGCGTCCGTCGCCGGAGTCGTAGTCGTCCCAGGAGAGGCAGCCGGTCGCGCCGACGTTCATGGCGATCAGGCCGTCGTCCTGGAAGCGCCACTCGGTGATGTACTCGTACCAGCCGACCTGGTTGACGGTGTAGACGAGGAGGTCCTTGCCCTGGGCCTGGTAGACCTTGTCCGTGCCCATGTCGTGCATGCGGTAGGCGTGGCCGCGGGCCCGGGTGGTCGTGCACAGCCCGTTGACGTCCGGGTGCCGCGGATCCACGGCGTCGGGGACCTTGACGGTCCTGATGGTGCCGCCGGGGCATTCGGCGGGCGAGAGGTTCATCAGCGCCTGCGCGAAGTCCTGCCCCGTGAGGTCGCTGTACTCGTTCTTCCCGTCGTCGTAGGGAACGTGGATCTGGGCGAGTCTGGCGCTGTTGAGGACCTTGATCGGCTTCGGTTCGCCCTGGGGCTGGTAGCTGATGTCCTCCAGGACGAGACCGGCCTTGCTGTCGTAGTGCCAGCACATGCGCCAGGTCGTGCCGCCGGAGAGCTTCTGCTCGATGCGGTAGGCGGCGCCGCAGTCGGCGGCGGGCGCGGCGGCCGTTCCCGGCCGGGCGGCGGCCGGTCCGGCGGCGGTCGTCGCGCCGGCGGCCAGCGAGGCCACGGTCAGGCCGACGGCCGCTGCCCTGCGGGCACGGCGGATTCCGTACTCGGGCATGACGATATGGCTCCCTTTCAGGAGGTACAGGTCTGGGGAAACGTTCGGTCAGCCGTGGTCGAGGGCGGCGACCCTGCGGGCGCTCAGGTCGATCACCAGGGACCTGGTGTCGATCCAGGGCCCGTTCCTGACCTTGGTGAACAGCCGGACGCACCGGTGTTTGCCGCACGGGTCCAGGACCGCCGGCTGGGCGCCCGGAGCCGCCCGGTAGACGCCGCCGCTCAGCAGCAGCTGGTCCGGGGAGGTGAGCTCCTTGCCGGTGGCGTCCTTGTAGTCCGCCTTCAGGCCTGCGCCGAGCGGGGAGGCGATCAGGAGCCGGGCGGCCTCGGCGTTCTCGTCCCGGCTCGGTGGCGGCTGCACGCCGTGCTGGGTGGTGGTGCCCTCGACCCTGCCGGTGTCCAGGTCGACGGTCCTGGTGACGAGGGTGTCGCTCTTGTAGTCGTAGAAGGTGATGTCGGCCCGGCGCGGCGCGGCCGGGTCGTCCGCCTCGCCGGGCTCGGGTTCGGCGAGGTCGACGCTCAGCCGCTGCGGTCCGCGTCCGCCGTCGACGTTCTCGCCCGTGATCGGCAACTGCCCGTTCAGGGCGAACTTCTCGGCCCGTCGCATCTCGTCGTCGGTGAGCGGATCCCGGCCGGTGCCCTTGCCGCGCTCGGCGGGCGCCTGCTCGACGACTCCGGGCCGGACCCCGTCCGGGCCCTGCCCGGCCCGCGTACCGCCTCTCGCCCCCGCCGAGGTGTCCGCCCCCGCCGTGCCCGGCAGGGTGATCGCGACCATCGCGGCGGTCCCCACCGCCGCGATGGCCACTCCTGCCACTAACTTGCCCAGATGGCGGTGCACTGTCTCACGCACATGTCCCCCTGCTCCCCGTGGTTCACGGGAGTACGTGTCGCCCCACTGGTTCGGCACGCAGCGGGTACGAGAGCCGCCATGTGCGCCGGTCGGTGGGTAAGAGGGACGCAAGACACGTGTGGTTCCGTCAATTGGGGGCGACTCGGGGGCCAACGCGGCCCCGGGGCGGCGGCACACCTGGGAGAGTCGTAGCCATGCAGGTCTGGCCTGGACAGGCGTATCCGCTCGGCGCCACCTACGACGGCGCCGGAACCAACTTCGCGGTCTTCACGGAGGCCGCGGACCGAGTAGAGCTGTGTCTGCTGCACGACGACGGCTCGGAGACAGCGGTGGAACTCCGCGAGAGCGACGCGTTCGTGCGGCACGCGTACGTGCCGGGCGTGATGCCGGGACAGCGGTACGGGTTCCGGGTGCACGGCCCGTACGACCCCGGGCGCGGACTGCGCTGCAACTCCGCGAAGCTGCTGCTGGACCCGTACGCGAAGGCGGTCAGCGGCACGGTCCGGTGGGGCGAGGAGGTGTACGGCTACCACTTCGGCGCACCGGACAGCCGCAACGACCTGGACTCGGCCCCGCACACCATGGCCTCCGTGGTGATCAACCCCTACTTCGACTGGGGCGACGACCGGCCGCCGCGGACCGAGTACCACCACACGGTGATCTACGAGGCCCACGTCAAGGGCCTGAGCATGCGTCATCCTGAACTGCCGGAGGAACTGCGCGGCACGTACGCGGCACTGGCGCATCCGGCGCTGATCGAGCACCTGACCAAGCTCGGGGTGACGGCCCTGGAGCTGATGCCGGTCCACCAGTTCGTGAACGACCACCGGCTCGTCGACATGGGCCTGAGCAACTACTGGGGCTACAACACCATCGGCTTCTTCGCCCCGCACAACGCGTACGCCTCCTGGGGCGACCGCGGCCAGCAGGTGCTGGAGTTCAAGTCGGCGGTCCGGGCGCTGCACGAGGCCGGGATCGAGGTCATCCTGGACGTCGTCTACAACCACACCGCCGAGGGCAACCATCTGGGCCCGACGCTGTCCTTCAAGGGCATCGACAACCGGCAGTACTACCGCCTCACCGAGGACCGCCGCTACTACATGGACACCACGGGCACCGGGAACTCGCTGCTCATGCGGTCCCCGCACGTGCTGCAGCTGATCATGGACTCGCTGAGGTACTGGGTCACCGAGATGCATGTCGACGGGTTCCGCTTCGACCTCGCGGCGACCCTGGCCCGGCAGTTCCACGAGGTGGACCGGCTGTCGTCGTTCTTCGACCTGGTGCAGCAGGACCCGGTGGTCTCCCAGGTGAAGCTGATCGCCGAGCCCTGGGACGTGGGCGAGGGCGGCTACCAGGTGGGCAACTTCCCGCCGCTGTGGACCGAGTGGAACGGCAAGTACCGGGACACCGTACGGGACCTGTGGCGGGGCAGGCCGCGGGCGCTCGCGGAGTTCGCCTCCCGGCTGACCGGCTCCTCGGACCTCTACCAGGACAACGGCCGCCGGCCGCTGGCCTCGATCAACTTCGTCACCTGCCACGACGGCTTCACCCTGCACGACCTCGTCGCGTACAACGAGAAGCACAACGCGGCCAACGGCGAGGACAACCGGGACGGCGAGAGCCACAACCGGTCCTGGAACTGCGGGGCGGAGGGCGAGACCGACGACCCGGAGGTGCTCGCGCTGCGCGCCCGGCAGATGCGGAACTTCATCGCCACGCTGATGCTGTCCCAGGGCGTGCCGATGATCAGCCACGGCGACGAGTTCGCCCGCACCCAGCTCGGCAACAACAACGCCTACTGCCAGGACAGCGAGCTGTCGTGGGTGCACTGGCCGGAGTCCCTGGAAAGCGACCTGCTGGAGTTCACGCGCGCGATGGTGTGGCTGCGCCGGGACCACCCGGTCTTCCGCCGGCGCCGCTTCTTCCACGGCCGTCCGGTGGAGGGCACCCACGACGAGCTGTCCGACATCGCCTGGTTCACTCCGGAGGGCAGCGAGATGACCCAGCGGGACTGGGACTCGTCGCGGGCGTCCGCGCTGACGGTGTTCCTGAACGGCAACGCGATCTCCGAGCCCGGCGCGCGCGGGGAGCGCATCACCGACGACTCGTTCCTGCTGATGTTCAACGCCTCCCCGGGGCCGCTGGACTTCCTGGTGCCGGTCGACCACGGCCGGCAGTGGCAGGTCGTCGTCGACACCGCCTGCCCGAACGGGGTGTCGCCGGGGTCCGGGACGAAGGTCGCGGCGGGCGACCGGATCACCCTGCCCGACCGCAGCATGACGGTGCTGCAGCGGCCGGCGTAGCCGGGGTCCGCGCGGCGGCGGCCCACGCCGGCGAGGCTGCCTGTCCGGTACGCGCGCGTACAGGACGTTGTCCTCGCATGGGCCGGATGGGCGAGTACGGGTCCGTTCAGGGGCCGGTGACACGAAAGGCGGCGGGCTGGGTACGTAGGTTTCCATGACTTCTGCGCGCCCCGGACCGGAGGTGCCCACGGCCACCTACCGGCTGCAGCTCCAGCCCGCGTTCCCGTTCGCCGCCGCCGCCGCCGCCGTACCGTACCTGGCCTCGCTCGGCGTCTCGCATCTGCACCTGTCGCCCGTCCTGGAGGCGGTGCCCGGTTCCCTGCATGGTTACGACGTGGTGGACCACGCGCGCGTGCGCGAGGAACTGGGTGGCGAGGAGGGCCTTCGGTCGCTGGCGCGGACCGCGCGGGAGCACGGTCTGGGCCTGGTGGCCGACATCGTGCCGAACCACATGGCCATGGCGCCCCGGCACAACCGCGCCCTGTGGGAGGTGCTGCGCGAGGGGCCCGGCTCGCCGTACGCGCGCTGGTTCGACATCGACTGGGAGGCGCAGGGCGGGCGGCTGCTGCTGCCGGTGCTCGGCGGTCCGGTCGGCTCGCAGCTGGAGCACCTCGTGGTCGACGGTGACGTGCTGCGGTACCACGAGCACGCCTTCCCGCTCCGCGCGGGCACCCGCGACCTGCCGCTGCCGCAGCTGCTGGACGCCCAGTGGTACCGCCCGGTGTGGTGGCGGCTGGCCCGCACCGAGCTGAACTACCGGCGGTTCTTCAGCATCTCGGAGCTGATCGGGCTGCGCGTGGAGGACCCGGAGGTGTTCGACGCCACCCACGCCAAGATCCTCCAGCTGCTGCGCGAGGGCGTGTTCGACGGGCTGCGCGTCGACCACCCCGACGGGCTCGCCGACCCCGACGGCTACCTCGCGCGGCTCCACGAGGCGGCCGGCGGCCGCTGGACGGTGGTGGAGAAGATCCTCGCCGACGGGGAGCGGCTGCCGGCGTCCTGGCCCGTCGCGGGGACCACGGGCTACGACGCCCTGCGCCAGGTGGACGGCCTGTTCACCGACCAGACAGGGGCGTACGAACTGCTGGGCCGGTACCGGGCGTTCGCGGCGCCGCAGACGGACCGGGGCGGCAACTGGGAGGCGACGGTACGGCGGGCCGCCTACAAGGTGCTCACGCACGAGCTGGCCGCCGAGACCGACCGGCTCACCCGGGTGGCCACCCGCGTGTGTGCCACCTCGCCGGACCTCGGCCTGCGCGACCGGGCTCCCTGGGCGCTGCGTACGGCCGTGGAGGAGCTGCTGGTCCGGATGCGGGTGTATCGGCCGTACGCCTCCACCGACGCCTCCGCCGTCGTCACCGAGGAGGCCGCCGAAGAGGCCCGGCTCGCCTTCGTGGTGCCCGAGGAGGCGGAGGCCGTCGGCATCGTGCGCCGGCTGCTGGTCGAGCCGCCCGGTGACCCGTCGGCGCCGGACCGTGCCGACCGGGTGGAGTTCCGCACGCGGTTCGCGCAGACCGCGTCGGCGCTGCGCGCGAAGTCGGTGGAGGACACCGCGTTCTACCGCTATGTGCCGCTGCTGTCGGCGACCGAGGTGGGCGGCGATCCGGGCCGGCCGGGGGTGTCCCCGGAGGACTTCCACGCCTACTGCGCGCGCGTGCAGCGCGACTGGCCGGACACGGGCACGGTGGTCTCCACGCACGACACCAAGCGCAGCGCCGACGTACGCGCCGCGCTGGCCGTGCTCACCGAGTGCCCCGACCGGTGGACGGAGTTGCTGGCCGAGGTGAACCGACCCGAGGAGGGCGTGGGCGTGCCGGACGGGCAGTTGGCCTGGGCGGCCTGGCAGACGGTGTTCGGGCTGGGGCCGGCCGGGGAGGAGCGGGTGCGGCAGGCGCTGCTGAAGCATGTGCGCGAGGCGGGTATGTACACCAGCTGGACGGAGCAGGAGCCGCCGTACGAGGAGGCGGTGGCCGCGTTCGTCACCGCGGGGCCGTGCGGGGCGCCCGGTGAGCGCGTGGCGGCCTTCCGCAAGGCGCTGGAACCCCACATCCGGGCCAACGTGCTCGGCACCGCCCTGGTCCATCTGACGATGCCGGGCGTGCCGGACGTCTATCAGGGCACGGAGGGCGAGTACCGGGCGCTGGTGGACCCGGACAACCGGCGTCCGGCGGCGTTCCCTCCCGAGGCGCCCGGTGAGAAGGACGCGCTGACGGCGGCGGCGCTGCGGCTGCGCGCACGGCGCCCCGGCGCCTTCGGCGCGGCCGCGTCGTACGACCCGCTCGCCGCCGAGGGCCCGGCGGCCGGGCACTGTGTGGCGTTCGCGCGCTCCGGTGAGGTGGTGACGGCGGTGACCCGGCTGTCGCTGCGGCTCGCGGAGGCGGGCGGCTGGCGGGAGACATGGCTGGCCCTGCCGCCGGGGCGGTGGGCGGACGTGCTCACCGAGGGACGGGAGTTCACGGGGCACGCACGCGTGGCGGACCTTTTCGACCGGCTGCCGGTGGTGCTGCTGGAGCGGGTCGCCGAGGGCTGAGCGGCACAGGGGAAACCGCTTGAAGAGCCTCAGCGGGCCGGGGCGGCTGCGGGGGCGGGCCATGTGGCGCGGAGCAGGTCCACGAAGGCCTCGGCGGCGCCGGTGGGCGGCACGCGCGCGTAGACGGCCAGAGGGCGCCTCCAGGCCGGATCGGGGATGAGGATCACACAGTCCTCACCCACCGCACCGCGCACGACGTCGGCCGACGCGGTGCACACGCCGACCCCGGCGGCCGCCATGCGCACGGCCGTGGAGGAGTGTTCGGTCCACAAGGCGGTCCGCGGCCGGAATCCGGCCTTGCCGCAGGCCCAGTCCAGGAAGCGCTCGCCGTGGACGACGGGTTCCAGCGCGCAGCGGACCCAGGCGCGGTCGGCGAGTTCGGGCAGCGTCACCGTCGTACGGCCCGCCAGCCGGTCGTCGAACGGGACCACCAGGACGAGTTCCTCTTCGCCGACCGGTACGACGATGCCCGGCGGGGCGTCCGGCACCGGACCGAAGGCGAGGTCGGCGGTGCCGCGCTGGACGGCCTCCTCCAGGGCCTCGGCGGTGGCGTACTCGTGCAGCCGCAGCAGGACCCGGGGATGGGCCTTGCGCCAGCGGGCGAGGACATCGGGCAGGACGCCCACGGCGAGGGAGTGCAGGGTGGCGACGTGCAGTTCGCCGCCGTCGGCGCCGGCGGTGGCGCGGGCCGCGCGGCGGGCCTGCGCGGCGCTGCGGACGGCGAGTTCGGCGTGCGGCAGGAAGGCCCGCCCCATCGGGGTGAGGCGCACGCCGCGGGCCATGCGCTCCAGCAGGGCGCCGCCGACCGACTTCTCCAGCGCCTTGATCTGGTGCGAGAGCGCGGGCTGGGTGACGTGCAGGGCCTCCGCCGCGCGGGTGAAGGACGCCTCCTGGACGACCGTCACGAAATACTCCATCTGCCGCAGGCTCAACTCCGCGCCCCTCCCCTACGAGTCATGAGCATCGCCCCATAAGCATCCTGCATGGCGCCCACAAGAACATTGCCTTGGACTCATGACGAGGGCCGGACGGAGGGTGGGGACATGACCACACAGGCCACGAACACTGCGGACGTCATCGTCATCGGCGGCGGCACGGGCGGTTACAGCACCGCCCTGCGCGCCGCCGCCCTCGGACTTGACGTCGTCCTCGTCGAACGCGACAAGGTCGGCGGAACCTGCCTGCACCGCGGCTGCATCCCGAGCAAGGCGATGCTGCACGCCGCCGAACTGGTCGACGGCATCGCCGAGGCGCGCGAGCGGTGGGGTGTGAAGGCCACGCTGGACTCGGTCGACTGGGCGGCGCTGGTGGCCACGCGGGACGACATCGTGGCGCGCAACCACAAGGGGGTCGAGGCGCATCTGGCGCACGCCGGCGTGCGGGTGGTGCGGGGCAGCGCACGGCTGACGGGAGCGCCCACCGTGCGCGTGGAGGGCGCGGGGGGCGTGGAGGGCGTGGGGACGGAGTGCGCGCCGTTTGGGAGCGCGCCCGGCGCGCACTCTTTGCCCACGCCCGGCCTCGCGCAGAGCGAACCCACGCCCGGCCTCGCGCAGAGCGAACCCGCGCCCGGCGTGCACGACTTCACCGCGCGCCGGGGCCTCGTGCTCGCGACCGGCTCACGCCCGCGCACGCTCCCGGGGCTCGAACCGGACGGGCGGCGCGTGGTGACCAGCGACGACGCCCTGTTCGCGCCGGGGTTGCCGGCATCCGTCCTGGTGCTGGGCGGGGGCGCGATCGGCGTGGAGTACGCCTCCTTCCACCGGTCCATGGGCGCGGAGGTCACCGTGGTCGAGGCCGCGGACCGGATCGTTCCGCTGGAGGACGCCGAGGTGAGCCGTCATCTGACGCGCGGGCTGAAGAAGCGCGGGATCGATGTGCAGGCGGGCGCGCGGCTGCTGGACGCGGAGGTGCTGGAGAACGGCGTACGCGCGCGCGTGCGCACCGCGCGGGGCGAGACGCGCACGGTGCGGGCGGAGCGGCTGCTGGTGGCCGTGGGCCGGGCGCCGGTCACCGAGGGCCTGGACCTGGCGGCGGCCGGCCTGACGACGGACGAGCGGGGGTTCGTCGTACCGGCGGACTGGGACCGGCTGGAGACGGCCGTGCCGGGCATCCACGTCGTCGGGGACCTGCTGCCGCCGCCCTCGCTCGGTCTCGCCCACGCCTCGTTCGCGGAGGGCCTGCTGGTCGCGGAGACGCTGGCCGGGCTGCGGACGGCCCCGGTGGACTACGCGGCCGTGCCCCGGGTGACGTACTCCTCGCCGCAGACCGCCTCGGTGGGGCTGAGTGAGACGGAGGCACGCGCGCGTGGGCGCGAGGTCGAGGTGAACACGATGCCGCTGACCGCCGTGGCCAAGGGCATGGTGCACGGCCTGGGCGGCATGGTGAAGGTCGTCGCCGAGGCCGGCGGCGGGCAGGTGCTCGGGGTGCACCTGGTCGGCCCGAACGTGTCGGAGATGATCGCCGAGAGCCAGCTGATCGTCGGCTGGGACGCCGAACCCTCGGACGTGGCCCGGCACGTGCACGCGCACCCGACGCTGTCGGAGGCGGTGGGCGAGGTGTTCCTGACGCTCGCGGGACGCGGCCTGCATCAGCAGTGAACCCACGGCACGCACCGCGCTCGCCGCGCCCCCGCGACTCCGTCCGGGCGCCCCGGTAGCCTCCCCCGTCAGATGCTTGACAGTTCACCTTTCGCGTGCGGGACTTGGAGGGCGAGGCCGGGCGGGAACAAGTCGGGGGTGAGTCTTCTGCCGGAGCTGCGCTATCCCAGCGTTCCCGAACTGGTGGCCTCTGCACAGGCGCTGGCCGCTCAGGAACCCGGGCTGTCCTCGCTCAGGCAGGTGGGCGTCTCTCGCGGGGGAAGACCCCTGCACCTGCTGTCGGTGGGGCACGCCCGGCGGGCGGTGCTGGTGGTCGCCGGCGCCCACGCCAACGAGCCGACCGGGGGCTCCACACTGCGGGTGCTGGCCGAACGCGTGCTGGCCGAGCGGGAGTTGCGGGCAGACACGTCCTGGCACTTCCTGCTGTGCGCGGATCCGGACGGGGCGAGCCTGCATGTGACGCCGGCGCCGCGCAGCCTGCTCGACTACCACCTCGGCTTCTACCGGCCGACGGGCGCCGAGCAGCCGGAGTGGTCGCCCTCCGTGCTGCCGCCGGACCGGCTGCCGCCCGAGACCCGGGCGCTGACCGGGGTGATCGACGAGCTGCGGCCCTACCTCCAGGTCACCCTGCACGGCACCGATCTGGGCGGCAGCTGGGTGCAGTTGACCAAGGACGTGCCGGGGCTCGCGGAGCCGTTCGCCAAGTCGGCGGCGCAGTTGCACATCCCGGTGGAGACGGGCGCCTCGGACGCCGCCGGCTGGCCGGCCTCCGGCCCCGGGGTGCACGTCATGCCCGGCCCGGACTCGGGCGCCGCCTACCCGAGCATGCCGGACGACGCCCGGCACAGCACCTGGTACCACGCGCACCGCTACGGCGGTCTGACGGCCGTGGTGGAGGTGCCGATGTGGGCGAGCGACCTGGTCGACGATCCGGCACCGCACCCGGCACCGGCGGCGGCGATGCGGCGCCTGGCGCAGCGGCTGCTGCGGGACTCGCTGGAGGTGGAGCGGATCCTCGCCGAGGCGCTGCCCCGCCTCGACGGCGCGGACGGTCCGCTGCTGCGGGCGGCGCGCTGGGCGCTGGAGCTGATCCCGGGCCTGGCCGAGGACTGGATCCACACCCCGCCGGCCGCTACGACGATGGCGTACGTCGGCAGTGTGGACGCCTTCGGGCGGCGGCTGCCGCTGCGGGCGGCGGCGATGCTGCTGCGGGTGCTGCGGGAGACCGACGACCGGGCGGCGCCGCGGCTGGAACAGCTCGTCGTCGACTGGTGCGATGCCTTCGCGGCGCGGTTCCGGGCCCGCTGGGTGCCGTTGGAGCACCAGGTGGAGCACCAGTCCCGGACGGTGCTGGTGGCGGCGCAGCAGGCCCGGGAACGGGCGGCGTGAGGCCTCCGCGCCGCCCGTGTCGCGCCGCCCGGCGGCCGGGCTCAGTGGTCGACGGCGAACACCGCTCCCGTCCGTGTTTCCATGGCGCACTTGCTGGAGTAGGTCTCCTGGTAGTCGACCGGCCGGCCGTTCCACTGCCCGTGCGCCCGGACGGTCACGGGGGCGAAGATCATCGGACAGAAGACCCCCTTCTTCTGCGGGATGCGCGCGATGTCGCCGTCGGCCTCCGCGAGTTCGGCACAGGCCTCGGCCGCACGTGCGTACCCCAGGGGCAGCGGGTCGCACAGCAGCAGCGTGCCGTGCTTGTCACCTGACTGGGCCCGCTCGCCGGGGGTGACGGTGACGTAGAGCCAGTTGTCGCTGAGGGGGAACGTGGTGCGGGGGGCCGCCTGGGCCGGGGCCGCGGCGAGAAGGCCGGCACAGGTGAGCAGGGCGCCGACGGCGGCGGTGACTCGGGTGATGTACGTCATGACCGATGCATCGGCACACAGGCCCGCCTTCCACAGCCCGGCTCACCCGATCGGTTCGTCACCCGCCCGTGAGGGTGAGCCGGTTCGCACGCCACCGGCCGGCGCCGCTCAGCTCACGGCGAGCCGGAACGCCATCCTGCCGAAGGCGACCTGGTCGCCCTCGCGGACCACGACCGAGCCGATCACCCGGCGGCCGTTGACGGTGGTGCCGTTGGTGGAGCCGAGGTCCCTGAGCACCCACATGCCGCCCTGGCGGCTGAGCTCGGCATGCACACGGGAGACGGTCTCGTGGTTCAGGCGCAGCCCGTTGGCCGGGTCGCGGCCGATGCGCAGCGGGTGGGTGTGCGCCGGGTGCGGCAGCAGCAGCTTGGGCAGCCGTTCGGCCTGCCAGGCCCGGCGCAGCCGTACGGTGAACCCGGAGACGGCCTCGACGGTGCCGAAGACCGCGCGGGAGAAGCGGTTCTCCCGGGGCAGGTCGGCGACGAGGGCGGCCAGTTCGTCGGCGCGGCGGGCGGCCAGCGCCAGCTCCATGCGGCGCACGAACGTGTCGTGCGAGAGCCGGCCCATGGCGACGCCGTCACGCAGCACCTGCAGCGCCTTGTCGCGCTGCGCGTCGGACAGCCGCGCGGGGTAGGTGGAGAACTCGAAGGACGACGTCACGCAGGCGATTGTCGGGCAGTGAACCCCGGGTGTCCAGAAAACGGGGAATCGGCGCCGATCTGCGGGTACTTCCACGACACCCACCGGGAAAGGCCGGATTCGAAAGCGGTTTGATCGTCCCGGCGGGCACGATGGGGACGCGGGACATCACGGTGAGCAGGCGAGAGATCACAGACGAAGGGGAACCGTCCGTGCAGTTCGAGGTGTGGGCACCGCAGGCAGGCCGAGTGACGCTCCATTGCGAGGGCGGCACGCACGCGTTGGCGCGCGATCCGGAGCGGGCGGGCTGGTGGACGGGGGAGGCGGAGGCCGGGGACGGCGCCCGGTACGGCTTCGCGCTGGACGACGGGCCCGTGCGGCCCGACCCGCGCTCGCGCCGCCAGCCGGACGGCCCGGAGGGGCTGAGCGCGGTGGTGGACCACGGGCGGTACGCGTGGCGCGGGCCGTGGGCGGGGCGCGGGCTGCCGGGTGCGGTGCTCTACGAGCTGCACGTGGGCACGTACACCCGCGAGGGCACCCTGGACGCGGCCGCGGCCCGGCTGGAGCATCTGGTGGAACTGGGCGTCACCCACGTGGAATTGATGCCGATGTGCCCGTTCCCCGGGAGGCACGGCTGGGGCTACGAGGGGGTGTCGCTGTGGGCGGTGCACGAGCCGTACGGCGGTCCCGAGGCGCTGAAACGGTTCGTGGACCGGGCGCACGAACTCGGCCTGGGGGTCGTCCTGGACGTCGTGCACAACCACGTGGGCCCGTCCGGGAACTGTCTGCCGCTCTTCGGGCCGTACTTCACCGACGCGCACCACACGCCGTGGGGCTCGGCGGTGAACCTGGACGGGCCCGGCTCGGACGAGGTGCGGGCGTTCCTCGTCGGCAGCGCGCTGGCGTGGCTGCGGGACTACCGGGTCGACGGGCTGCGGCTGGACGCGGTGCACGCCCTGTACGACACGCGCGCGTGCCACTTCCTGGAGGAGCTGTCGACGGCCGTGGACGCGCTGGCCGGGGAACTGGGCCGGCCGCTGTTCCTGATCGCCGAGTCGGACCTGAACGACCCGCGGGTCATCACCCCGCGCGCGGAGCACGGCCTCGGGCTGCACGCGCAGTGGAACGACGACTTCCACCACGCGTTGCACACCGCGCTGACCGGGGAGTCGCAGGGCTACTACGCGGACTTCGCGCGTGCCCCGTTCGCCGCGCTCGCCAAGACGCTCACCGGTGGTTACTTCCACGACGGCACGTACTCCGGTTTCCGGGGGCGGCACCACGGCCGGCCGCTGGACCGCGCGCGGGTGGCCGGGCACCGGCTGCTGGGCTACAGCCAGACCCACGACCAGGTCGGCAACAGGGCCCAGGGCGACCGGCTCTCCGCCCGCCTCTCCCCCGGTGTGCTGGCCTGCGCGGCGACGCTGACGCTGACCTCGCCGTTCACGCCGATGCTGTTCATGGGCGAGGAGTGGGCGGCGGGCACGCCCTGGCAGTTCTTCACCGACCACACCGATCCGGAACTGGCCGAGGCGGTACGGCGGGGCAGGCGGCGGGAGTTCGCGGCGCACGGCTGGGCCGAGGAGGACGTACCGGACCCGCAGGACCCGGCGACCCGCGAGCGTTCCTGCCTGGACTGGTCGGAACCGGAACGCGAGCCCCACGCGCGCGTGCTCGCCTGGTACCGCCGGCTGATCGCCCTCCGCCACGAGCAGCCGGACCTCACCGATCCCGACCTGGCCGACACCAAGGTGGCGTACGACGAGGACGCCCGCTGGCTGGCCTTCCGGCGCGGTGACGTGTGCGTGGCGGTGAACCTGGGCAAGGCACCGGCGGCCATCCCCCTGGGCACCCGCCCCGCGGTGGTTCTCGCGGCCTGGGACCAGGTCGAACCGCCTGGCCAGGACGGCCTGCTCCAGGTGCCCGGGGAGTCGTGCGTGGTGCTGGCGCAGCCCTGAACCGGGCTCCGCGGCCGAGGCGGCGGGGGTGCCGGGGCTGCGGCTCCCGGGGCACCGGGCGGGCGCTGGCCGGTGCCTCCGCGCCCGGCCGTACCGTCCGCGGTCCGACTGCCCACAGCGCCGGCGGCACGCCACCCGTCCCGCCGGCCCCACCGGCCCGGGGCAGCAGGGCCGGCGCGGCGGTCGGGCGGGCGGTGCACGCCCGGGCCCGACCGTCTACGGCTCCGACTCGTCCTCCTTGAAGTCCGACAACCGCTCCAGCAGGATCGGCTCCCACGCGCGCCGCAGCTGGGTCCGGAGCAGCACCGCGGAACCGCCCGCGCGGCCTTCCAGGTGGGCGGCGAGCCGGATGACCGTGTCGCAGCGGGCGAGCCACAGGCCGCGCAGGCAGGGGCGGGCGCCGTACCCGGCGAGGGTGGCGGCGCGTACGGACGCCGGGGAGCCGACGGCGACGGCCAGGCCGGCGATGTCCTCGGCGGGGTCGCCCAGGGCCGCCCGGGTCCAGTCCAGGATGCCGCGCACCCGGCCGTCGGCGCTGACCACCACGTGCTCTCCGGTCAGGCCGTGGTGGGTGAGGACGGCGGTGCCGGGCTGCGCGGCGAGCTGGGCCGCGCCGGGCGGGGGCAGCTGGTGCATCCGGGCGGCGTCGAACTCGTCGGCGGCGGCGAGCCGTTCGGCCGCGTGGACTGCCATGCGGCGCAGCGCCTCCAGGGAGCGCGGCGCGGTACGCGGCACGCCGAGCGCCTCGGCCTGCCGTACGGGCACCGCGCGCAGGCCCGTGAGCAGCCCGGCGAGGTCGGCCTCACCGATGGCGGAGACGTCGTGTTCGTCGGCCGTGCCGCCGGGCAGCTTGGTGTCCAGGGTGTAGGCGAGGCCGGGCGCCCAGTCGCCGTGCGCGACGCTCGTGGGGACGGCCACGGGCACGTGCGGCCGGACCAGGTCGCGCAGGCGCAGTTCCCGGCGGCGCAGCACGGAGGCCTCGCGGTCGGGCTCCAGGCGCAGCACATGACGGGTGCCGACCCACCACGTGTAGTCGAGACCCTCCGTCACGGGCCGTACGTCGGGGCCCGCGGTGTCGTCGCCGCCCTCCTTGAGCAGCGAACGGACCAGTCGGCGGACGGTGTCCGCGGTAGGTGTCGGTGCCTGGGTCATGGGTTCGCGCGTCGCCGTTCCGGGATGTCGTCGGAAAGTGTGTCTCCTGGGTCTCCGTGTGGTCTCTCAGTCCACTATGACCATGTCACGCGTGGTGTTGTTGAGGCGGCGGCCGCCGTCCTCGGTCACCGTGACGATGTCCTCGATGCGCACCCCGAAGCGGCCGGGCAGATAGATGCCGGGCTCGACGGAGAAGCACATGCCGGGCACGAGGGGCTGTTCCTCGCCCTCGATCATGTACGGCGGCTCGTGCGTGGTGACGCCGATGCCGTGTCCGGTGCGGTGGATGAAGTACGCGCCGTACCCGGCGTCGGTGATCACGGCGCGGGCGGCACGGTCGACGTCCTGGCAGGCCGCCCCGGGCCGTACGGCCTGGTAGCCCGCCTCCTGGGCCTCGCGGACGATGTCGTGCACCCGGCGCTCCTCCTCGGTGGGCTCGCCCACGTGGACCGTGCGGGTGGTGTCGGAGCCGTAGCCGTCCTTCAGACCGCCGAAGTCCAGGACGACCATGTCGCCGCGCCGGATGACGCGGTCGCCGACCTCGTGGTGCGGGTTGGCGCCGTTGGGGCCGGAGCCGACGATGGTGAAGTCGACCTGCTCGTGGCCGAAGCGGCGCAGCAGGCCGGCGAGGTCCTGGCCGACCTCGGACTCGCGGCGGCCGGCGAAGGGAACTTTGCGGATCTCCTCGAACGTTGCATCGGCAGCCGCTCCGGCGGCGGCGAGGAGTTCCAGTTCCGCGGCGTCCTTGACGGCGCGCAGCATGGGGAGGGCGTCGGTGAGAGAGGCGTAGGAGGTGTCCGGCAGGGCCCGCTGGAGGCCCAGCAGGTGCATGGCCCAGGTGTTGTCGCTGATGCCGTAGCGGCCGTGGCCGTCGAGGAGGGCGGCGGTGACGGCGTAGGGGTCCTTGCCGTCGGTCCAGTCGCGCAGGGTGAGCGTGGAGGCGCCGACGGCGTGCTCGGCGTCCGGGGCCTCCAGGGTCGGCACGACCAGGACGGGGTCCTGGCCGGGGGTGAGCACCAGTACGGTGAGCCGCTCGGTGACGGCGGTGGGCGTGTAGCCGGTGAGCCAGACCATGTCCGGTCCCGGGGCCACGAGCAGTCCCGCGAGGCCGGCGTCGGCCGCGGAGCGCGCGGCACGCTCCATGCGGGCCCTGTGGTCCACGGCGGTGAAGAGCGCGGGCGTACTACCGGTCATCCGGGCCTCCGGGCACGGGTGGGGAAACGGGCGACGGCGTCTCGGGCAGCATCCTGCCCGGCCGGACAGGGTCACGCGAGCCGATCGCCGGTGTTCCCCGCTGGGCGCGGTCGGCTCGGAAGGGACTCGGCATGGGGCCATCATGGCGCGCGGGGCGGATGGTGACCAGCGGGTTTCCCGGGGTGACCGAGAGGGTGAGGCAGGGCCCGCGCCCCGCTCAGGTCATCACGCCGGGCACGACCGTCAACTGCTGGTAGCCCCCGCCGCGGTGACGCACGGTGAGGAGCACCTGTTTCCCGGGGCCGGCCTGGGCGACGGCCCGGGCGAGGTCGGCGGCGCTGTCGACGCGGACCGGGCCGAACTGCAGCAGCACGTCGCCGCGGACCAGGCCGGCCGCGTAGCCCGGGCCGGGCACGTGCACGCCCACGACCAGCGCGCCCGCCTTCTCGGCGTCGACGGCCTCGATGCCCAGGGTCACCCCGGCCGCGGCGGCAGGAGCGGGGCGCGGGGTGGCGGCGGGGGCGGTGGGTGTGGCCCTGGCCGGGGAGGTGCCCGGCGGGGCCTGGCGTTGCAGTTCGGCGAGCCGGCTCATGCCGATCACCGTGGCGCCGACCGTGCCCATGCCGACGCCGGACAGCACCAGCAGGGTCCCGGTGCACACGGCGAACAGCAGGGTCCGCAGCCGCCGTCCGCGCCGTGGCGCGGCGTGCGGGCGGTGGGGCGGGACGGGGGTGCCACCCTCCCGCCGGTCCTGACCGGGCATCGGCTTGGGACGCAACGCAGTCTGTTCCATGGTTCGCTCGCCTCCGGCTGATGGTCTACCCGGCGCGCCGGGCCGCGACGAGACACGAACGGGTGAGACTGGCCGGAGCGTGGCGGAGGGTAGCCATGACCTCCAGGGGCGAGCGAGCGCGGGGACGCGCCCAGCCCCGGGACCACCGGGGCGGCGCGGTGATCACACGCTCCCACCAGCCTCCGGACCACCTCCTGCGCCCCTCCCCGGGAGGTCCGCCGTGCAGGAGTTCCGTGCGGCGGAGGCCCCGGGTCACGGTGGGCGGGACGGCGACCGTGCGGAACGGGGCAGCAGAGCAAGGCCGTGTCCTGCGGCCGCGAGAGCGGTGAGGGCGCGCAGGACGGTGCCCTCGTGGCGCGGGTCGGAGCGGGACGCGCCGCCACCGGGCCGCGGGCGCCAGGCCGCCGCACGACTCGGCCACCGGACCGGCGTCGCCCCGGCGCCCCCGCCGCCCTCGGGACCAGGCGCAGCCGGAGCACGAGACGGACCGGCTCACCGCCGCCGCGCGGCCCCTGGCCAGGCGGCGGGACATCCCCGCCGCACCGGATGACGAGTCGCTCGGGGCGGTGGGGGCGCGCAGGACGGTGCCCTCGTGGCGCGGGTCGGAGCGGGACGCGCCGCCACCGGGCCGCGAGCGCCAGGCCGCCGCACGACTCGGCCACCGGACCGGCGTCGCCCCGGCGCCCCCGCCGCCCTCGGGACCAGGCGCAGCCGGAGCACGAGACGGACCGACTCACCCCCGCCGCGCGGCCCCTGGCCAGGCGGCGGGACATCCCCGCCGCACCGGATGACGAGTCGCTCGGGGCGGTGAGGGCGCGCAGGACGGTGCCCTCGTGGCGCGGGTCGGAGCGGGACGCGCCGCCACCGGGCCGCGAGCGCCAGGCCGCCGCACGACTCGGCCACCGGACCGGCGTCGGCCCGGCGCCCCCGCCGCCCTCGGGACCAGGCGCAGCCGGAGCACGAGACGGACCGACTCACCGCCGCCGCGCGGCCCCTGGCCAGGCGGCGCGACATCCCCGCCGCACCTGGTGACGAGTCGCTCGGGCACCGGCGGGAGGTGAACCCGGGCCGGTACCTCGCCCAGGAGCACTGCGCGCCGGCCCGGGCCCTGGTCGGCGCGGACCTCCGTCAGGAGGCCCGCGCGGTCCTGGCGGGCGGCGAGGCGATACGCGGCGAACCGGGCGGGGCGGCCGGCAAGGGACTGGACGAAGCCGCGGCAGAGGTGGCCGAGCGGCTCGGCGGGGTCAGCCGACGAGCTGGAGGGGCAGCGCCGGGGCCCGGTCGGGCAGGAAGCCGTGCGCACGGCGGCCCAGCCACTCGGCCTTGTACCGGTCGACGCTGCGATGCCAGTTCAGGATCCCGGCCATCCAGTTCTGCAGGTCGAGGACATAGCCGTCCAGGGCCGCCCGGCCCGCCTCCGAGAGCTCGAAGTCGTCGTAGAGCACGGGCAGTTCGTGCTCGATGACATGCTCGAACTGCTGCATGCGCTGGGTCGTCAGGTCGTGTACGACTCCGAGCGCGGCCGGATAGTCCACGCCGAAGAAGTTCTGCACGACGAGAACGGCGTTGTGGAGCTCGCCCTCGTACTCGATCTCCTTCTGGTACGAGAAGATGTCGTTGAGCAGGCAGCCGTAGTCGAAGGCGGCGTTCTCCAGGGAACGCACCGGGCCGCTGCGGTAGACCTCCGGCGGGACCGCGGGGCCGTGGCCCATCCGGCACAGGCTCAGGGTGAGGTCGGAGCCGAAGGTGGCGCGCCGCATCTCCAGGTAGTCGACCGGGTCGGGGACGCGGTTCTGCAGATGGTTGGACAGCTCCCACAGCCAGCTCTCGGTCATCGTGTTCACGGCCGCCTTCAGGGTGCGCCGCTGGTCGGCGGTCATGCCGGCCGCCGTTCGCGCCCACAGGTCGACGAGCCCCCGTTCCATCGCGCTGGCCGGGACGAGGGCCGGCTCGCCCTCCAAGGGCATGCACTGCGACAGCCGGGCCGTGGTCAGCCGGGCCGCGGCGAGGTCCCGGCGGTGGCCGTGGACCAGCGGGTAGTAGTCGTCGGCGTACGTCCCCCAGGCGAGCCACTGGGCGCTGAGGTCGAGCGCCTCGGGGGTGGCGTCCGGGTCCATGCCCGCGGAGCACAGCGCGAGGTCGGACGCGGCGAGTTTGTCCTCGTCCCAGACGCCCTCCTCCAGGATGCCCATGCGGTGCGACCAGTCGACGAGGCGCAGCCGGGCGTCGTCGAGGTGGGGGCTCAGTTCGAGCCGGTAGGACATGCGGAACTCGGGCAGGATGGACGGGCCGATCTTCTGGTAGGGCAGGTGGGTGTAGGCGCGCAGGCGTTCCTGCGCGGCCGAGGCGAGGAGCGCGCCGATGTCGGCGGCCGATACGCCGGGACCGCTCGGCAGCTGCCAGGGCGTGCCGGGCCGCGCACCCTTGTTCATGTAGCGGCTGGAGCGCATGTGCCACTCGTGGCCGCCGGACTGCCAGTCCTGAAGTCCCTTGGTGTAGGCGGCGATCGCGGCGGCCTCGGCCGGGGTGAGGCCCTTCTCCAGGGCGACGGCGGGGACTTCGGTGAGCGCCGTGTGCTCGAACTGGTGCAGGCGTGAGGTGAGGATGTCGTTGACGGTCTCGGCGGCCTCCTGGGTCGTACAGCCGAAGAAGGTCTCCAGCACCAGCACGCCGTTGCTGTTCTCGCCCTCGTCCTCGACCTCGCGCTGGTAGGAGAACAGGTCGTTGCGCAGGTGGACGGCGTCGGCGAAGGTCTCCATCAGCACGCGCAGCGGGCGGGTGCCGGCGACGGCGGCGGGCACCTCGGCGGTCGCGTACTCCACGAGCCCGGCCGACCAGGGGGCGCCGCCCACCTTGCGGCGCATCTCGATGTACTCGACGGGGTTGGCGATCCGCCCCTCGTTGATGTTCGACAACTCCCACATCGACTCGTTGAGCAGGTGCTCGGTGGCCACGGAGAAGCGGCGGCGCCAGTCCACGGACATCGACGGCACCGTGCGCGCCCACAGGTCCTTCAGCCCCGCCTCGACGGCGTTCTCCGGCTCCGGTACGGGAGTTGCCGGGTCGAGCGGCATGAACAGGGGCAGGCGGTCCAGGTGGGCCTTGCCGGCGGCGCGGTCCGGGGTGCGCTTGTACATGTCGAGGAAGTGGTCGTCGAAGAAGAACACCCACACGTACCAGTCGGTGATCAGCGAGAGAGCGGGTCCGTCGCAGTCGGGGTGGGTGTAGGCGCACAGGAGTCCGTAGTCGTGTGCCTCCAGGTCGGCCTGCTCCCAGATCCCGGACCCTTCCAGCATGCCCATCTCGCGTGCCCACTCGGTCGAGTGGGCACGGGCCTCGTCGAGGTGCGGGTTGAGCCGCGCGGGATACGGCATGTAGAAGTGCGGGAGTTCGAACGGCTGCGTCATGGCCGGGGCCCTACCCGCGGCCCCGGGCGCCCATCCACCGCCCGGGACATGATCACACCATCGCGTGAACCGCCCGCGGAACGGGCAACTCACGTCGCCGATATGCCCCGTCCGCTCCCTTGCCGTGCCCCGGCGGGCGGGCCACGGTAGGCGCATGACCTCCTTTGTGCTGCCCCATGAGGTGCACGGCGACGGCGCCCACAAGGTGTTCGCCGTGCACGGCTGGTTCGCCGACCGGTCCGCCTACGCCGCCGTCCTGCCGGATCTCGACCGCTCCTCCTTCAGTTACGCGCTGGTCGACCTGCGCGGCTACGGCGAGGCCCGGGGCGCGGCGGGCGCGTACACGACGGCCGAGGCGGCCGGGGACCTGGTGGAGCTGGCCGACCGGCTGGGCTGGGAGCGGTTCTCGGTGATCGGGCACTCGATGGGCGGCGCGGTGGCACAGCGGCTGGCGGCCGCCGTACCGGACCGGCTTCGCCGGATGGCCGGTGTCTCCCCGGTGCCGGCCTCGGGGGTGCCGCTGGCCGGCGAGCAGGCCGCGCTGTTCACGGACGCCGCGCACAGGCCGGAGTACCGGCGCGCGATCATCGACTTCACCACCGGGGGCCGGCGTCCCGCCGCCTGGCTGGACCGGATGGTCGCCCGTTCGCTGGAGTGCAGCGACGCGAAGGCGTTCCGGGCCTGGCTGGACTCGTGGGCGGGCGAGGACTTCCACGCCGACGTCAAGGGCAGCGAGGTGCCCGCCCTGGCCGTGGCCGGGGAGCTGGATCCGGCCCTGTCGCCCGAGGTCATGCGGCAGACCTGGATGTCCTGGTATCCGCGTGCCGAGCTCGTGGCGCTGCCCTTCGCCGGGCACTACGCCATGGACGAGGCCCCGCTCGACGTGATCCGCGTGGTCGAGGACTTCCTGCGCGCGGACGCCGAAGGCCCGGCGGCTGACGCCGAAGGCCCGGCGGCTGCCGTGGTCCCGGCCGGCGAGGGCGAGCCGGCGTGAGCGGGCGCGGGACCCGGCCGGTGCCCGACGTGTTCGACCCGCGCCGGTACGCCGTCGGCGTGCCGTACGACGACTACCGTCTGCTGCGCGACCGGCACCCGGTCGCCTGGCAGGAGGAGCCGGAGGTGCTGGGCTGGCCGGCCGGGCCGGGGTTCTGGGCGGTGACCCGGCACGCGGACGTCGTCCGGGTGCTGAAGGACGCCACGACGTACTCCTCCCATCTCGGCGCGACGCAGATCCGCGACCCGGATCCGGCGGACCTGCCGTTCATCCGCCGCATGATGCTGAATCAGGATCCGCCGTGGCACGGGCGGTTGCGGCGGCTGGTGAGCCGGGCGTTCACGCCGGGCCGGGTCGACCGGTTCGCGGCCGTCGCCCGGGAGCGGGCGCGCACCCTGCTCGCCGGGGCGCTTCAGCGGGCGCGGGAAGGGGATGGCACGGTCGACCTGGTGGCCGCCGTCACCGACGAGTACGCGCTGCTCAACCTGGCGGACCTGCTGGGCGTGCCGGAGAGCGACCGGCGGCTGCTGCTGCGCTGGACGCAGCGGGTCATCGGCTACCAGGACCCGGACGAGGCCGGTCCCCCGGTGCTGGACGCGACGGGCAGGCCGGTCAATCCGCGGTCCCCGGCGATGCTGGAGGACATGTTCGCCCATGCGCGGCAGCTGGCCGCCCACAAGCGGGAGCATCCGGCCGACGACGTCCTGACCACCCTGGCCCGTGACGCCGAACTCGCCGACGGCGAGCTGGAGATGTTCTTCTTCCTGCTCACCGTCGCGGGCAACGACACCGTGCGCAGCGCGGCCCCCGGCGGACTGCTGGCCCTGGCGGAACACCCGGAGGCGTACGAGGCGTTGCGTGCCGGGAAGGCGGAATTGACCAGCGCTGTCGAGGAGTTGCTGCGCTGGCATCCGCCCGTGCTGACCTTCCGGCGGACCGCCGCGCGGGACACCGAGCTGGCGGGGCGGCGGATCCGGGCCGGTGACAAGGTCGTGGTCTGCCACGCCTCGGCCAACCGGGACGAGCGGGTCTTCACCGATCCGGACCGGCTCGACCTCGCCCGCTCCCCCAACCCGCACGTGTCCTTCGGCGACGGCCCGCACGTCTGCCTGGGCGCCCACTTCGCGCGGCTGCAGCTGCGGCTGCTCTACGAGGAGGCGCTGCGGGTGCTCCCCGAGCCGCGGCTCGCCGCACCGGCCGGGCGTCTGGTGTCGAACTTCATCAACGGCATCAAGTCGCTGCGCATGCGGATCACTTGACGTCGGCCCCGGCGACCTGGATCAGCGCGTGCGTGCCGCTGGTGCGCCAGCGGTCGCCCTCGGCCGCCACCAGCGCGGCCTCGGTCGCCGTGGACAGGCCGGTGATCACGTCCGACTTCAGGGTGCGCAGCGCGGCGACCGGGCCGGGGAAACAGGCGGTCGTCTCCTGGAAGGGCGTGGTCGGCGGCCAGAGCCGGTCGCCCACCAGACGGCGGTAGTTGAGGTCGCCCTTGAAGACGGTCAGCGTGGCCGCGGCGAACTCGGCGCGCAGGTCGTCCGGCATCCGCGCATACGGCAGCGGGGCGCAGGAGAAGGGATGGGCGCGCACGGCGAGGCGGCCGTCGGCCATGGCCGACCAGAGCACGCGCGCGTACTCGGCGGCCGCGCCGGACGCGGCGCGCAGCCGGTGCAGCGCGTCGACGACGTCGGCGGTGGTGGCGTCGGAGACGTAGTACGGGTACGGCTTGACGTGCAGCACCGCCCGTGCGGCCCGGTGCTCGGCGAGGAGATGGGCGATCAGCAGCAGGTCCGGAACGAGTTCGCGGCCGGCGTTGTCCGCGACCAGGACGAGGGTGGCCGCGCCGCCGGGCGGCAGCAGTGACCACAGGGCCGCGCTGTCGTCGGCGACCAGCGCGGGGGCCGGGTCCCGGGTCGCGGCGCCCTCGGCGGAGAGCCGGAAGCCGAGGTCGGCGCGGTTGCCCCACAGCGAGCCGTGCAGCAGGGCACGCGCCCGCTCCTCCTCCGGCAGGCCGGGCAGGGCGTCCAGTGCTCCCAGCTCCTCGTCCGTCTCCGGCGCGTCGAGTTCGGCGCGTTTGAACGGGCGGAACGGGTCGATGCCCTGCCAGGCGCCGGGGCCGAACCAGCCGACGGCGTCCAGCAGCCGGCGGTAGAAGTAGCTCTCGGACCACAGCCACGGCACGTCGTACCAGGAGCGCCCGGCGCAGTCGGCCATGTCCCACTCCTGCCACCGGTCCCGGTCCGGGGCAGCGGCGGGCAGCGGCTCGACCGTCCCCTCGGTGCAGCTCTTCAGCAGTTCGTCCAGCGCCCGGTGCTGCCCGGGGCCGTAGGGGAAGGCGTCCCGTACCCGGCCGATGATCGCGGGGTGCCGCTCGGCCAGCACGCTGTGCGGGAACGAGCCGGGTTCGTTGCCGAGGATCACGGGTGCGAAGGGGGTGGAGGGCATGTCCGTCACCGTACCGCGCGCCTCAAGCGGTTCTGATCTCCCGCTCCAGTTGCGTGGCGAGCGTGACGTAGCGCGGACGGCGGTGCACCGGGACCAGGCCCCGGACCAGGAGGTGCCACATCTCGGCGACCCGGCGTGGAAGCCGTCCCGTCGGTTCGAGCGAGCGGCCGGCGACCCGGGTGCCGATGAAGAAGGAGACCAGGGAGTGCGCGACGATGCCGACGTCGAGATCGCTGTGCACGTCGGACTCCCTGACGGCTCCCGCGAACTTCCGGCCGGCGAACTCCAGCCATTCGTTGAACGGGTGCCTGAGGGGCGGCCGTATGGCGACGTCGGCGGTGGCGAGGCGGAGCGCGGCGCGCGGCACCGGGTCCTCCACGGCGAGTCTCGCGACCCCGAACGTGGTCCGCATCAGGGCCTCCAGCGAGGAGCAGCCGCGGCTGTCGACCTCGGCGACGAGCGCTTTCGCGGACCTGGCGTTGAGTTCGAGGATGGCGTGGGCGAGATCCTCCTTGGCGGCGAAGTGGAAGTACAGCGCACCCTTGGTGACCTTTGCGTGTGCGACGATGTCGCTCAGACTCGTGGACTCATAGCCTTGCCGGTCGAACAGGTCGGCGGTGGCCGTGATGATCGTTGCCCGGGTCTGTTCGGCGCGTAACTGCCTCGCCATCCTGGGACCCCTCCTCGCGACGTACGAACGGGACATGCGGTTTGTTCTTAACCCCCTGCACACGATAACTCACCGAGCGGCAGGGGCAGTCCGGGGCCCGGGTGGTCGGCGCCCCGACACGTGTCACGGCGGATCCGGCGCCGGACGGGCCCGCGGCGGTTCGTGAACCACGAGACCAGAACGGTTTCCCCCTTCCTTGCCCGGCCGCCCTGGGCAGCCGCGGGACGGTGGGTGCCGGACCCGTGATCGCCACCATACGAGGATGACCGGTGGCTCCTCAACGGGGCCTTGAATCAGGCGCGAAACATCCGAACTGGTCGGTGCCTTTGCGCCCCCCGAGCATCGATACGCCGGGCCCGATGAACACCCGGAAGGCCTCCGCCGTACTGGACCGCGCAGACCCTGTTCCCGCGCCCGCCGAGGAGAGATCCCGGATGACCCGGATGCCCGCCCGCCCGAGCGTCATGGCGGCCGCCGCCGCGGCCCCGCTGCTGCTCCTGTCGTGGGCGGCGGGGTCTGCCCAGGCGCACGGGGCCCCCACGGATCCGGTCAGCCGGGTCTACGCCTGCTCCCCCGAGGGTGGCGACGCCGGCCGCTCGGCGGCCTGCCGGGCGGCGGTCGCGGCGAACGGCGCTCCCTTCACCGCCTGGGACAACCTGCGCGTGGCCGGGGTGAACGGCCGTGACCGGCAGGTGATTCCGGACGGCAAGCTGTGCAGCGGGAACCTTCCGGCGTACCGGGGCCTGGACCTGGCGCGGCCGGACTGGCCGGCGACCCGGCTGACGCCCGGGGCCGCACTGACGATGACGTACGCCTCGACGATCGCGCACACGGGCACGTTCCGGCTGTATCTGACCAAGCCCGGTTACGACCCGGCGAAACCGCTCGCCTGGTCCGATCTGCCGGAGCGGCCCATCGCACAGGTCACCGATCCGCCACTGCGCGACGGGGCGTACCACATCGCCGCCAGGCTGCCGCGAGACCGGACGGGGCGTCAGATCCTGTACACGGTATGGCAGAACAGCAGCACGGCGGACACCTACTACTCGTGCTCCGACGTGGTCTTTCCGCAGAAGGGTGCGGGGAAGCCGAAGGCCGGACCTGCCGTGTCGGCAAGTCCGGCCTCCGTCGCGAGTGGGCAGGCCGCCCGGGAGACGGGCCCGTCGGCGCCCGTGCTGGCGGGCGGCGCCGCCGCGGTGCTGGTGCTCACCGGGGGCACCGCCCTCGCAGTGCGTCTGCGACGACGCTGAACTCAGCTGTGCTGCTCGGTGATGGATCGCTCAGTTGACGTACACCGGCGTGCCGCCGTCCGTCACGGGCGCGTACTTGGCGGTGAAGTAGCCGCTGGCGAAGCACAGCGACGAACCGGACGTCTTGGTGAACTGCTGGTTGGTGAAGCTGATGCTGTTGTCCGCGTTGTCGGCCTTCCCGGTCAGGGAGGCCGCCTGGTAGACGCAGGTGATCGAGCCCAGCAGCGTGCGCAGCTTGACCGTGGTCTGGATGGTGGAGCCGCTCGCCGGCGAGACGGTGAGGGTGCCGTCGGAGGCGACCGTCGCCGTGTAGGGCAGGTTGTCGACGGTGATGCCGCTGACCCCGAGCACGCCGATGACGTTGCTGGTGCAGGAGCTGCTGTCGAAGGTGTGCCCGGTGACGGACTCGGTGGCCGTGCCAGGGGCGGTCGGGTTGCCGGTGACCGTGGCGGTGAACTGGGAGGACGTGCAGGTCACGCCGCTGGTGCCGGTCGCGCTGGAGTAGAGCGTGGCGGACGTGCCGGAGGCCAGCGGCGCGGTGAGGGAGTCACCGGTCGCGACGGCGGTGCCGCCCGCCCCGCCGGTGGTGAGGACGGCGCTGCCGTCGGCGGAGGCGGGGGCGGCGACCGCGAGGGCGAGCGCGGTCGCGGTACCGGCGAGGGCGAGAAGGGATCGGGTGCGCATGCGGGCGCCTCTTTCCTGGGTGGGGTCCGGGTGAGGTGGGGGTGGGGGGTGGCAGATGGTGGGTGGATGGGTGCGTGGGTGGCGAGTGATGCCACAGCGGCGTGGTGCGGTGCTGCGCGCGGTGCCGCCGGCGCAGGACCGTGCGCCTTCTCCGTACGCGACGGTCCGGCGACGGCGGCGGTCCGGGCACCGGCCGAAGGCCCGGGGGAAGGCCTTCGGCCGGGCCGGCAGGAGGCAGCCGGACACGGCCGGGGGGAGGGCCGTGCGAGGCCGCAGCGGTGTGAACGGTTTCTGTCGGCGAGGTGAGCGGTCGGCGTGAGAGACCGGGAAACGCATCCGGTGCCGCTCGGCGGACCCGGCGCCACGGATCCGTGAAAACAGGGGAAGTTGTAGACCTGATCAACCGTCAACGTCAAGCCGGACCAAGGGAGTTGTGGCGTGCGATCGCAGCTCGGGCACATCCAACACTCTTTTTTCACATCTGCCTTGACCCCCCGAAGTAACCGGCGGTAACTTCCTCGCAGGCTACTGCCGCGTAACGAGAAAGCCCTTGCTCCGCCGGGGTGCGAGGAGGCGTACGCGACAGTCGCTGTCCGCGCCAGGACACCGCGCCCCTGAAGCCCGACCCGCAGTGATCCATGCCCATGGGAGCAGACATGGCCTCGTCCCCGGACGTCCCGTCCGTCGGCAACACCCCCGAGAACCCGGGAAACGGTTCACCCTCCGAGACCTCCGAGACCTCCGAGACCTGCGAGACCTCCGCAGCCTCCGGATCCTCCGAAGCGCCGCACGCGGCCCAGGCCGCCGGCGGCGAGAGGCGGGGCCGGGTCCGGGCCCGTCGGGCCGCGGTGATGGCGGTACCCGCCACCCTCGTCGCCGCCGGTCTCGCGGTGCTCACCGCCCAGGGGGCGCTGGGCGTGCAGTTCGCGATCTCCGGCATGCCGTTCACGGTCACCGCGACGGAACTGAACGGAACCGGTTTCGAGCAGTTCGGCGGCCTCGACAACATGGCGGCCGGCAGCCCGAACGCCGGGGACACCGGGGGCCAGGAGCTCGTGGTGACCTCCGCGATCAAGAACGCCACGCTCGACCATCTGTGCCAGAGCGTCGACCTCGGCGGCACCAACCTGCTGATCACGGCGGGCGCCGGCGCGGACAAGGTGCAGGCGAGCGATCTGACCACGGACTCCTCGGAGCTGTCCGGCAACGCCGCGTTCAACAACATCGAGATCGGCAACGACGCCAGCACGCTGACCAAGGCGGGCGTGAAGGGCCCGATCGGTGTGTTCAGCCAGCAGGCCGACACCGTGCACATCGCCAACCTGCGGCAGACCAACTACGCCACCACGGCCGGTGTGTTCAAGCTTCCCGGTCTCAAGCTCCGCTTCAGCGACTCGGGTTGCTGATCGCGGTGGCCGACCGTCCACGCCGGGCAGCGCGGGCCGCCTTCCGTGGCTGGCGGGCCCGGCGGCCGTTCTGGGGCGGGCTGCTGCTCGCGCTGGCCGGCGGCGAGATCCTGCTCACCGAGAAGGCCTCGCTGAAGGTCGTGATGCACATCGGCATGCAGGGAGCGGCCGGCTATCTGCTGCCGGGCCTGATGGCGCTGCTGGGCCTGCTGATCCTCTTCAATCCGGCGCAGCGGCTCTTCTACTCCATCACCGGCGTGCTGCTCTCCCTGGGCACCTGGGTCACGTCCAACCTGGGTGGCCTCTTCATCGGCCTGCTGCTGGGCGTCACCGGCAGCTGCCTCGCCTTCGGCTGGCTCCCCGACCAGGAGCCGCGGGTCAGTCGCCGCGAGCGCCGCAGGCAGGCGGAGGCGGCGGCGCGTACAGGGGCCGAGGCGACCAAGGGCCCGGAGGGCGCGGAGGGCCTGGCCGCCTGACGGCCCGACGACGGCGTACGGCGCACACAGGCGTCCGCCACGGCGCACACAGCTGTCCGCCGGTCGACCGATCAGGCACCGGGACTCGGCCGACGCTCACCGGGGACTCGGTCCTTCCCCTGACCACGGCCGGCACCGCGCGTGGCGGCGGTCGCCACGAGGAGGGCGCGGGTGAGCAGGACGGTGGTGAACGGGTCGCGCGGGCCGGTGCCCAGGCGCCGCAGCACCTGGAGCGACGTGCCACCCACCGGGCCGGTCGCAGGTCCGCCGGCCGGGCCCGTCGGGCTGTCAGAGGCCAGGGAGACGGCGGGCCGGAGCCGGTGCGTCCGCGGCCCGTTCGGCGAGCCGGCCGACGAGGAGGCGTACGACGTCGACGACGGCGGCCTGTCCGCCTGCGTCCACGAAGTACACCTGGCGGCGGCCCTCCCGGCGGGAGCGGACCAGCCCGGCGAGCTTCAGCTTGGTCAGGTGCTGGCTGACGGCGGGCAGCGCACCGCCGATCCGCCCGGCGAGCCCGGTGACGTCGCTCTCCCCCTGGATCAGCGCCCAGACGATGTGCAGCCGGGCGGGCGAGGCGAGCAGTCCGAAGGCGGCGGCAGCCTCGGTGAGCACCTCGGCGGAGGGGTCCTGGTAGCCGGTGCCGGGCGCTGCCGCCACTGTCGCCCTCCCTCCGCTTCGTCCTGTGGTTTCCGTCTGTTCCGTCTGTCCGCGGGGACCAAGTGTAGGTCGGCGGGAACGGCCTCCGAGCCCGTCGGGCCGCGCGAGGGCGGGGACATGCCGGTGAAGAGATCCGACAGCACGACGCGGGTGCCCCCGGTCTTCGGGGGCACCCGCGTCGGCAGTGAAGACGGTGCTGCAGGGTCGTGCCGGGGCCGGTGAAACGTCAGGCGAGGCCGGCGGACTGCAGCCAGGCCTTGGCCACGTCCAGCGGGTCCTTGCCCTGGACCTGCACCTGGGTGTCCAGGTTCAGCAGGGTCGCGGTGTCGAGCTTGGCCGAGACCGCGTCGAGCGCGTCGACGCCCTTCTGCGACAGGGCGCCCTTGTGGACGAGCGGCTGGACGTTCTCGAACCCGAAGAGGTTCTTCGGGTCCTGCAGGACGACGAACTTCTCCTTGGAGATGGTCGAGTCCGTGGTGAAGATGTCCGCGGCCTGCACGGCGTTCTTCTGCAGCGCGGCCTGGGTGAGCGGGCCGCCCGCGTCGAGCGCCTTGAACGACTTGAACTCGAGGCCGTAGACCGACTTCAGGCCCACCAGGCCCTGCTGCCGGGTCTGGAACTCCGGCGAGGCGCCCATGACCAGGTCCTTCGCGATGGGCTTGAGGTCGGCGATGGTCGACTTCTCGGTGAGGTGGTACTTCTGCGCGGTGGCCGCGTTGAGCGTCACGGAGTCCTTGGACTGTGCCGCCGCCGGCTTGAGCAGGGTCAAGTCGGAGTCCAGCTTGGCCTCGATGGCCGTCGTGGTGGCGTCGGCCGTCGTCGGCCTGGCCTTCGGGTCGAGGTAGGCCAGCAGGGCACCGTTGTACTCGGGCAGCACCTTGATGGAACCGCCCTTGATCAACCCGTAGGTGGTCTCGCGGCTGCCGATGTTCGGCTTGTAACTGACCTTGATCCCCTTGGCCTTGAGGGCCTCGCCGTAGATGTCGGCGAGCAGGGTGCTCTCGGGGAAGTTGTTGGATCCGACGACCACGGTGTCGCCGCTCGCCTTGCTGTCCGTCAGCGGGTTGCCGCCGGACTTTCCGTCGCTGGAGGAACAGCCCGTCAGCAGAGCCGTCGCCGCCGCGAGGGCGACCACCGCCGCGCCTCGGTTCCTCCGGATGGACCTGCTGATGCGGTTGTTGGAAGTCACCCACCGATCCAATCCAGCCGGTTCTCGGTCAGTCAAGGGCCGCAGATCACCGATTGGCCTCGATCTGCGGTCGCTTGTGGGCACAGCCCGCCGGGCGCCCTGTCCGCGCCCTGTCGGCCGGCACCGGCGGGCAGGCCTCAGCCGCTCCGCCGTACCCCCGGCGAGACCGTGATCCGGGAGGCCGCCCAGAACACCACGAGGGTGGTCAGGGCGAGTCCGGCCACCAGGGTGGCGCCGCCGACGACCTTCTCGTAGTCCCGCTGGTAGAGACCGTCGATGATGTAGCGGCCGAGTCCGCCGAGGCTGACGTAGGCGGCGATGGTGGCCGTGGAGACGATCTGGATGGCCGCCGTGCGCAGACCGCTCAGGATGAGGGGGAGGGCGACCGGCAGCTCGACCTGGAACAGCACCCTCGCCTCGGGCATGCCCATGCCCCGGGCCGCGTCCACCGGCGAGGGGTCGACGGAGCGGACCGCCTCGTAGGTGGTGACCAGGATGGGCGGTACGGCGAGCACGACCAGCGGGATCATCACCGGCAGCAGACCGAACCCGATCCAGATGAACATCAGGACCAGCAGACCGAAGCTGGGCAGCGCCCGGCCCGCCGTGGCGATCAGGGCGAGGGCGTTGCCGCCGCGGCCGTAGTGGCCGGTGACCAGGCCGACGGGCAGCCCGATCAGGGTGGCGAACAGCAGCGCTTCCACGGAGTACTTGGCGTGCTCGGCGAGCCGGGTGGGGATGCCGTCGTAGCCGTGCCAGTGGGCGCTGTCGCTGAAGAAGGCGTGTGCGAAGTTCAGGACGTTCACCGGGTGGCACCCTTCCTCGGCATCCAGGGGGTGAGGAGGCGGCGGACGAGGACCAGCAGGGCGTCGGCGAGGATGCCCAGCAGCGCCGTCGTCAGGACCGAGTTCACGGCCAGGGCGGGCCGGTGGTAGGTGGTGGCGTCGTTGAGCATGTTGCCGAGCGCGCCCTGGTTGCCGATGAGCATGCCGACGCTGACCAGGGAGAAGCTGGAGACGACCGCGACCCTGAGACCCGCGATGATCGCGGGTGCGGCGATGGGCAACTGGACCTGGAGGTAACGGCGTACGGGGCCGAAGCCCATGGCCTGCGCGGCGGCCAGGGTCTCCTGCGGCACCGAGCGGACGCCGTCCACGATCCCCGGTACCAGCACCACCAGGCTGTAGACCGCGAGCGGGATCATCACCGTGGTCTCGCTCTGCCCGAAGTAGTCGATGAGCACGACGAAGAAGGCCAGCGACGGGATGGAGTAGAGCACGGTGGTGACGCCGAGGACGGGCGGGTAGACCCAGCGGAAGCGTACGCAGAGCTGGGCCACGGGCAGCGCGACGAGCAGCGCGACCAGCACCGGCAGCAGGCCCTCACGCACATGCAGGCCGACGAGCCCGAGGTAGCTGTGCTGGAGGTCGCTCGGAAGGTCGAAGAAACCGTTCATTGCGCGGCCTTGAGGCCGGAGCCGTCCGAGGGACCGCGCTGCGCGGCGTCGGTGCTGTCCGCGGGGCCGTCCTTTACAGCATCGGCGCCGTCCTCGACCCGCCCACGCTCGGCCTCACCGCCATCCACCGACCGGCCCTGCACGGCATCGGCGTCGTCTTCGGCCCGGTCCTGTACGACATCGGTGCCGGTCTCGGCCTGACCGCGCTCCGTCCCGGTGTCGTCCTCGACCCGCCCACGCTCGGCCTCACCGCCGTCCACCGACCGGCCCTGCACGGCATCGGCGTCGTCCTCGGCCCGGTCCTGTACGACATCGGTGCCGGTCTCGGCCTGACCGCGCTCCGTCCCGGTGTCGTCCTCGACCCGCCCACGCTCGGCCTCACCGCC
>NZ_JBSFJZ010000038.1:0-39350 GCF_053598315.1 Streptomyces sp. NPDC001153 | reverse complement strand
CGTCCACCGACCGGCCCTGCACGGCATCGGCGTCGTCTTCGGCCCGGTCCTGTACGGCATCGGTGCCGGTCTCGGCCTGACCGCGCTCCGTCCCGGTGTCGTCCGGGATCCGGCCTCGCTCGGGCTCGGTGCCGGCCGCGGCCCGGCTGTGCGCTGTGCGGATGGCCTCGCCGATGGTCTGCTGGGAGACGACGCCCACGGCGCGGCCCTCGTCGTCCACCGCGACGGCCCAGCCGGTCGGTGAGAGCACCGCACCGTCGAGCGCGGTGCGCAGCGAGTCCCTGCCGGGCACGAACGGCCGCCCGTGGTCGAGGAGTTGCGCCCGGTCGACAGCCCCGGCGGTGAGCCGGTCCGGCTCGCTCCAGCCGAGCGGCCTGCCCTCGGGGTCGGTGACGAGGAGGTAGGGGGCGTCGGCGCGGGGGGCGAGCCGGTCGGCGTCGGCGTCGATGTCCACGATCGGCTCGGTCTGCAGCTCCAGTCCGGCGGACGGGAAGAAGGACAGCCGGCGGATGCCCCGGTCGGCGCCGAGAAAGTCCTCCACGAAGGAGTCGGCGGGCGCGCTGAGCAACTCGGCGGGCGGGGCGAACTGGGCGAGCCGGCCGCCGGTGCGCAGCACGGCGACCATCGTGCCGAGCTTGATCGCCTCGTCGATGTCGTGCGTGACGAAGACGATGGTCTTGCCCAACTCGTCCTGGATACGCAGCAGCTCGTCCTGAAGTCCCTTGCGCACCACGGGGTCGACGGCGGAGAACGGCTCGTCCATCAGCAGCACCGGCGGATCCGCGGCGAGCGCGCGGGCCACGCCGACGCGCTGCTGCTGGCCGCCGGAGAGCTGGTAGGGGTACCGCTTGGCGAGCGCGGTGTCGAGCCCCACCCGCTCCATCAGCTCGGCGGCTCGCGCGCGGGCCTTCTGCTTGCCCCAGCCGAGCAGCCGGGGCACGGTGGCGATGTTGTCGAGGATGGTGCGGTGCTGGAAGAGTCCGGCGTTCTGGATGACGTAACCCATCGAACGGCGCAGGGTGTTGACCGGCTGTCGCCGGATGTCCGTGCCGTCGAGGAGGATGCTGCCCTCGGTGGGCTCCACCATCCGGTTGATCATCCGCAGGGTCGTCGTCTTGCCGCAGCCGGAGGGGCCCACGAGGACGGTGATCGCGCGGTCCGGTATCTCCAGCGACAGCCGGTCGACCGCGACCGTGCCGTCCGGATACCGCTTCGTGACTGACTCTATCCGTATCAAAACGCCGAATGCCCTTCGGGTTTGGCGGATTTCCGCCCGCTTTCGGCCACGGTCGTCGCTGCGCAGCCCGTTGCGGGGAGAGTCTAGACCTCGAGTGTTTCAGCGTTTTGGCGGGTGAATGGCTAGGCGACCGGCAGTCCCGGGGTGCGGACCACGCGCCGTCCTGTGTCCACCGCGAACACCTCGCAGCGGGAACGGGCGGCGGCCCAGGCCGGCCCGTCGGCGCCCAGCGCGAAGGCGGCCGTGGCGGTCGTGTCCGCCTCCGTCAGGGTCGGGGCCACCACGGTGAGGCTGAACAGCCCTGTGGCGGGGCGTCCCGTGCGGCCGTCGAGGATGTGGTCACCGCGCTCGTACCGCCCGGAGGTGGCCACGGCCGCGTCGGTGACCGCCAGCACGGCACAGACCCGGTCGGCCTGTTCCGGATGCCGGATGCCCACCCGCCACGGCCCGCCGGAGACCACCACGTCACCACCGGCGTTCAGGCAGAACCGCCGCGCCCCGGCCGCCGCCAGCAGCCCGGCCGCCCGCTGCACCGACCAGCCCTTGACCACCGCACAGGGATCGAACCCCCGGCCGGGCAGCCGCACGTCGAAGGCACCACCGGTGGCGGCCCGGTACCGTTCGCACAGGCCGAGGACCTCCCCCAGGTCCTCGCTCAGCTCCTCCTCCGCCAGCTCCCCGCGCCCGTACCGGGAGACCTCGCTGTCGGACTTGAACGGGCTGAAACGGGCGTCGACCTGGCGCAGCCAGGCGAAGACCTCGTCCGCGGCCGCGCCGAAGTCGCCCTCGTCGTCGATCCGCAGTGAGACCGGAAACCCCATGACGTGCTCGACCCGCCGCACGTCAGGAGCCCTTGGCGTCGAGCGCGGCCTGGAGGGACTCCCGGTATCCCCGGCTCGTGATCGTGGCCCCGGACACCGTGTCGATGTGGGCGCTCTGCGCCTTGAGCGTCTCGGCGACCAGCTCCGGTACGGCCCACCGGGTCTGCGGATGGTGGGGCGCCTGGAGCATCCGCACGGAGGTGATCCGGTCGCCCCGGAAGGTCACCTCCACCTGGAAGACGCCCTTCGTGGTGCTGACCGCGGTGCCCGCAACCACCTTCGAGGAGGTCGCGGAAGACGCCGCGGATGGCGAGGAGGCGGCGGCGGACGGCACTCGAGTCGGCGGAGCCGCCGGCTGTGCGGTGTCGACGGTCCCGGCCGAGGGGTGGTATCGCCACACCGGTATCAGTCCGGCGACGGTCAGGACGAAGACGGGAATGGCTCGCTTCACGGTCAAACGCCCTCTCTCAGCCCGCGAGGCTGAAGCGCTCGAAGTGGATCTGCCGCTTGGGCACGCCCAGGTCGGCCAGGCTGCGCAGCACGGCGGTCATCATGCCGGGCGGCCCGCACAGGAAGACGTCCCGGGCCCCGATGTCCGGGACGAGCCGCGCCAGTTCGTCGGGGGCGAGTCGGTCGGGGACGACCGGGCCGGTCACCAGGTGGAGTTCGGCGCCCTTGGCGAGGGCGAGGTCGCACAGCTCGTCGTAGAGGACGGCGTCGCGGTCGGTGGCCACCCGGTAGATGACCACGGCGTGGCCCTGGAGGTCCTCCAGCAGCGCCCGGATGGGGGTGACGCCGACACCGCCGGCGATCAGCACGGACTCCGGGCGGGTGCGGTGCAGCGTGGTGAAGGCACCGTAGGGGCCCTCGGCGAAGACGCGGGTGCCGGGCTTGAGCTGCCGCAGGGCGGCGCTGCCGTCGCCGACCGCCTTGGCGGTGAGGCGCAGCGTGCGGCCGTCGGGGGCGGCGGACAGGGAGAACGGGTTGGCCTGCCACCAGCGGTCCCGGGTGAGGAACCGCCAGAGGAAGAACTGACCGGCGCGGGCGGGCAGCTGGTCCAGGCGGCGGCCGGTGACGTAGACGGAGACGACGTCGTCGGACTCGGGTACGACCGCCGAGACCCGCAGCCGGTGCCGCAGGTTCCGCCACAGCGGCAGCACCAGCCGGCCGACGAAGACCGAGCCCAGGGCGGCGCCCCACACCGAGTACCAGTACGTCCTCGCGGTCGGTGAGGAGGTGAACGTCGTACCGGCCGCGACCTGGTGGGTGAAGGCGAGGACCACGGCGGCGTAGGTGTACAGATGGATGAAGTGCCAGGTCTCGTAGGCGAGTCGGCGGCGTGCCCAGCGGGCCGAGACGGCGCCGACCAGGACGATCAGCGCGAGCGCGACGATGGCGCGCAGCACGCCCTCGACGGTCTCGGCGAGGTTCACGAGCTGGTTCACCGGGTCCATCGAGGACGCCTGGGCGTAGCCGAAGGTGATGAACACCGCGTGGGTGAGCAGGGTCCACAGGATGCCGAAGCCGGTGCGGCGGTGCCAGGAGGTCAGCCGGTCCATGCCGATCCGGTGGTCCAGCCAGGGCAGCCGGGCCACCAGCAGCAGCTGGAAAGCCATGAGGAGGGCGCCGCACAGGCCGGCGAGGCGGCCCAGCACGATCAGGGTGTTCGAGGCGAATCCGGCCTGGACGAAGAACCAGGCCACAACAGCCGCGTTGACGGCCAGCAGCGTGTACAGGCCGGTACGGGCCACGACCCGGGGGCGGATCGTCGTGGGGGGTGCGGGACGTGTCTGGAGGGTCGTCACGGACGCGGCTCCTTGATCGGGTCCTGGATGACGCGCTTCGCCCGGGATGGCTGACGTATTCCTGTCGGACGACTTTCACTCGAGTATTGATGTGGCCGGCGGCGGCCGGCAGCTCCGGCTGAGCCGGACGGGTGGACGGGGGTCGGTGAAGGGGCACGGGGCTGTACCGGCATGCGGCTCCGCCGTGTGGGCGCGACAAGCCACGCCGCAGCCGCAGCCGCACCCGCGAACGCAGAGCACCCCTACGACGAAACCGGGCCCTGTCGGGTATGCGGCCGGCAGGCCAGCGCGGCGACATCGTCCTCCGCATGCCGCGCGTCCAGCCGGCCGAGGATGATGTCCAGGACGTCCTCCAGCCCGTCCCCGCCGGGAAAGCGAACCGCGGACAGCCGCTCCAGAGACCGGTCGATGTCCTCACCCCGCCGCTCCACCAGCCCGTCGGTGAACAGCACGAGCGTCTCCCCCTCGGCCAGCGGATGCGTGGCCGACTCATAGCCACCGAGCCCGGTGCCCAACGGCGGGCCGACGGGGACCGGCACCATGGAGGCCTCACCGCCGGAGGTGATGCGCACGGGCGGAAGATGCCCGGCGCTGGCCAGCGTGACCTGGTGGCGGCCCGGGTCGACGCGGGCGAGCAGGCAGGTGGCGGGCCTGAGGTCGGACTCGCGGGAGGCTATCTCGTCCATCTGCCGCAGCACCCGGTGCGGGGGAAGGTCGGCGGAGGCGATGTAACGCAGGGAGGAGCGGTAGGCGCTCATGTCGACGGCGGCCTCCAGGCCGTGGCCCATCACGTCGCCGACGACCAGCAGGGTCCGCCCGAAGTGCAGCCGTACGGTCTCGCACCAGTCGCCGCCGACCAGCACGCCGCCGCCGGCCGGCAGATACCGGATGGCGATGTCGAGGTTGGGGTGCGGGCGGCCGGGCTCGGCGAGCAGGGCGCGCTGCAGGTCGCCGGCGGTGCGGTTGATGCTCGCGTAGGCGCGGGCGTGCCGGATGTGGGAGGCGGCGCGCTCGGCGAGCAGGCTGAGCAGCTCGGCCTCGGCGCGGCGCAGCGGCTGCCCGGAGCGGGCCCACACCAGGACGCCGTACCCCTCCTCGCCGCTGGTCAGCGGTGTGCACAGCGCGATCCGGGTGCGGGGGGCGCCCGGGTACTCCAGCCAGGGCTCGGGCTGTGCGCCGAGCGCCGGTGTCTCCGCCTCGCGGGCCGCCGCGGTGGCCCACCGGGCGTCGGGCAGCGCGTCAGCGTCCCCGGTGATCGCCTCGTATCCGGATATGGTCTGGCCGGTCCGGCGCAGCACGGCGGCCGTGCCGCCGGCCAGCCGTACGGCGATCCGGGTCAGCTCGGCGCAGGTCGTGGCCTCGTCGAGGGTCGTGCCGATCGCGGCCAGCGCGTCCCGCAGCAGGCTCAGCGGTGCGCCACCGGCCGCCACGGCATCGACGTCCGGGGCGCCCTCCGCCGCCTCAGCCGGGCCCACGGCATCCGCCGAGCCCGCGGCATCAGCGGAACCCGCCGCATCCGGGGAATCACCGGCCCGCGCGGATATCGCCGTCGACTCGTGCCCGGCTTCGTCCGCGCGGTGGCGGCCGCTGTCGGCGGGCACAGGCCTGCGACGGGACTGGATCCAGCGCGCCACACCCAACACCCTCACAGAATCTCAAACCGGAGCAAGTCGGGCACCGACCTCATCCGTCCCAGCGCCCTCGGCAGGCCGAGAACAGAACCTGAGCCCCGCTCCGGTATCCGATGGCGTTCATCTTCGACCGGACGAGCCCTGTCGAGGATGCCTTTTGCCAGATTCGGAGTGTCGATCGATCCGGGCGGGGATCAAGGACGGGTCAGTCCTCGGCGGGCGCCAGCCGCAGCGAGATGGAGTTGATGCAGTACCGCTGGTCGGTCGGGGTCGGATACCCCTCCCCCTCGAAGACGTGCCCGAGGTGGGAGCCGCAGCGGGCACAGCGCACCTCGGTGCGGACCATGCCGTGCGAGCGGTCCTCGACCAGTTCCACCGCGTCGGTGTCCTTCGGGTCGTAGAAGGACGGCCAGCCGCAGTGCGACGCGAACTTCGTGTCGGACGTGAACAGTTCGGCGCCACAGGCCCGGCAGGAGTAGACACCCTTGGTGCTGGTGTCGGTGTACTCACCGGTGAAGGCCGGCTCGGTGGCGGCCTGGCGCAGCACGGCGTACTCGGCGGGGTTCAGCTCCGCGCGCCACTGCTCGTCCGGCTTCTCGACGTCGTACGACATGAGCCTCAGCCCCTTTACTGCGACAGGCGGTCCAGGATCAGCGGGCCCAGGTCGGTCACGTCGCCCGCGCCCATGGTGAGAACGAGATCACCGGGCTTCGCCATTCCCGCGATCACCGCGGGGATCGCGGCCTTGTCATGGACGGCGGTGACGTCGGCGCCGGCGGCGCGCGCGGCCTCGATGATCAGCTCGCTGGTCACGCCGGGGATCGGGTCCTCGCGGGCGGGGTAGATGTCCAGCACCACGGACGCGTCGGCGAGGGCGAGGGCCTGGCCCATCTCCTTGCCCAGCTCCTGGGTGCGGGAGAACAGGTGCGGCTGGAAGACGACGAGGATCCGGGAGTCTCCGGCGGCGGCGCGCATGGCCTCCAGGTCGGCGGTCATCTCGGTGGGGTGGTGGGCGTAGGAGTCGATGACCTGCACCCCGGCGGCCTCGCCCTTGAGCTGCAGGCGCCGCTTGACGCCGGTGTAGGCGCCGAGCGCGGGCGCCAGCCCGTCGGCCGGGATGCCGAGGGCCGCACCGGCGGTGAGCGCGGCGACGGCGTTGAGGGCGTAGTGGCGGCCGGGCACGGAGACCGTGAAGGTCAGTTCCTGCCCGTCCAGGACCACGGTGACCTGGCTCTTCAGCCCCTGCGGGACGATCGACGGCACCCGTACGTCGGCGTCCTCGGCCTCGCCGTACGTCACCGTCCTCACCGAACCCGCCAGCCGCCGGGTCAGCTCCCGCGCACCCTCGTGGTCGGCGGAGATCACCAGCGTGCCGCCGGGGACGATCTTCCCGGCGAAGGTCTCGAAGGACTCGTAGATCTCGTCCATCGAGGCGTAGTTGGCGTGGTGGTCCAGCTCGACGTTGAGGACGATGGCGACCTCGGGCGCGTACTTGTGGAAGCTGCGGTCCGATTCGTCCGCCTCGGCGACGAAGATGTCGCCCTCGCCGTGCAGCGCGTTGGAGCCGGGCGCGTCCAGGTCGCCGCCGATGGCGTACGACGGCTTCAGGCCCAGCTCGGTGAGGGAGACGGCCAGCATCGAGGTGGTCGTCGTCTTGCCGTGGGTGCCGGCCACGGCGATCGGGCGCAGCCCCTCCATCAGCGCGGCGAGCGCGTCGGAGCGGTGCACCACGGGGATGCCCAGCTCGGCCGCCCGGGCCAGCTCGGGGTTGTCCTTGCGGATCGCCGAGGACACGACGACACAGCTCGCGTCGTCGGCGAGGTGCTCGGCGGCGTGCCCCATGTGCACGGTCACGCCGAGCGCCCGCAGCGCCTCGGCGGTCGCCGACTCCTTGGCGTCGCTGCCCGCGACCTTGGCCCCGCGCTGCGCGAGGATCTTGGCGATCCCCGACATCCCGGCGCCGCCGATGCCGATGAAGTGCGGTCGGTCCATGGCGGTAGGAAGGCCGGGTGCCATGTGGTTCTCCCCAAGATTCCGGTACAGGCTGAGCGGGCCCTAGCCTATGCGCTCGGACGCCGGGCCCCGTGCAAGGGGCGAGGCATGACGCCGGGCCTCGGCCCGCCCGGCTCCGGGGTGCATGGGCGGAAGGTGCGCCTTAAGTGTCCGGGGGCACGCCGACCGTGCGGTGGAAGTGGCGGCGCAGCGTCGTGGCCGTGTCCATGCCGGTGGCCGTTGCGATGGCCTCGATACGGGTGCCGGGCCGGTGGTCTCCGGAAGTTCCTCGACTGCGCCGGCCCCTTCGCCTCGGCGGCCGCTCCCCTGATGGAGGCCGCGTGCGCGCCGGGGTCCCCTATGCCGGGTCCCCTATGTGGACGTGGCGGCCGAGATCCGCCTGCTACGGCGACCTGGGCGACCTCGGCGACCTGCTGGTCACGGGGCCGTGGACGACCGGGCGACGGCCGACGCGGCGCATGTCGCCCACGGGCTGAGCGGCCGGCACCCCACCGCCGGGACCCGCGCCGCCGGCCAGCTGGAGTACCCGGACGCCGGCGCGCCCACGCTGAACTGGGAGTTTCCCGGCCCACCGGGGCACCGGCCGGTCATCGGGGAACGGGGAATGCAGACCTGGCGGACCCGGACCCACCGGCCCCGGTGGCGGTCGGCGCACGCGGGCGGTCCGCGCTGACCTTCCTCGTCGACGTCGTGGTCCGCTCCGGCGGCGCGGAACGGCGTGCCGTGACCCAGGGCCGGACATCTGCGCCGGCACGGCGCCGCTCGTGGTGGAGGCGGTGCACCGGATCCTGACGGGGCCGACCCGGACGGTCGGCGTCGCCGCACATCCGGGTGGAGCTGCGCCCCTGGGCCGGCCGCGCGGACCGGGGAACGACCCGGACCTCACCGGTCCGCCGGCTCAGGCGTGCGGACGGACCGCGGCGGTCCCGGCGTGGCCGTACCAGTCGTACAGCACGACGCTGTGGACCAGGAGGTCCTGCACGGAGGCCCGGCGCCGGCCGGCGGCCACCCAGAGCAGGCCGAGCGGGAAGATCACGTACAGGACGGCCCGCAGCACCGCGGCGACAGGGGTGAGCATGTCCCCCGACCGGCTCGTCACCCGTACGCCCATCACATGGTCGCCGACGGTACGCCCGGCCGTGCCCCAGCTGACCCCGAGATAGCCGGTCGTGAGGGCGGCCCCGAATCCCGCGGCGCCCCACGGGCCCAGGTCGGGCAGGAGGAACGGCGGCCCGAGCAGGAAATACCTCAGCGCCGCGTAGCCGAGGTCCAGGGCCGCGACCGTCGCGAGCACCACGAGCAGATCGACGCCGGCCGCCACCAGGCGCGTGACGATCCCGGCCGGCCGCCCCTGGACGGCCACCGGGTCCCGAGGACGGGCCACCGAGGTCATGACGCCTTCTTCCGCCTGCCCGCCCGCGGGGCCCCGTCCGGCCCGTCGCGATGCAGCAGCCGGTCGGTCATCCGGTCCACGAGCCCGTCGGCACGGGCGTTCCGCTCCCGGAACGCGTCCAGCGTCTCCGCCGTGATGCTGCCGCCCGTGTCCCTGACGATCCGCCCGACGTCCAGCTCTTCGAGCACCCGCTCGGCCCAGCTCACCAGATCCACCCTGGCCAGCACCGCGTCGAGATCGACCCGCCGCGCCACCCGGCCGACGTCCACCCGGTCCGCCATCGCGTCCAGGTCGACGCGCTCGAGGACGGCGTCCAGGTCGATCCGGGCCAGGAGGGCGTCCACGTCTACACGGGCAAGGACAGCGTCCACGTCTACACGGGCAAGGACGGCGTCCCAGCCGACCCGGGCAAGCACGGCCTCGAGATCGACCCGGGCAAGAGCCCCATCGAGGTCCACGCCCGCCAGCACGGCGTCCACATCGACACGGCTCACGAGCGCATCCACATCGACACGGGCAAGGAGCGCGTCCACGTCAACGCGGGCGAGGACGGCGTCCCAATCGACCCGGGCGAGGACGGCGTCCCAGTCGACCCTGTCGAGGACGGCGTCGAGATCGACCCGGGCAAGAACCGCGTCCAGGTCCACGCGCGCCAGTGCGGCGTCCAGGTCGATGCGGCGGGCAACGCGGTCGACGTCCAGCCGGTCGGCCACGGCGTCGAGGTCGATCTCGTCCACCACGGCCGCCGTCAGGGTCCGGACGAGCGCCCGCGCGACGGAGCGCGCCTCCTGCCGCGCCTGGGCCCGCTCCAGCGCTCCCCGCGCACCCCAGACGCGGATCCGGCGGACCACCGCGCCCCGTACGGCCGGCGGCACGAACGCCCAGGTCGCGGCACGCGCCCAGCGCCCGGCCCGGTCGGCCGTCTCCAGGGCGGCGGACACCGATCGGCGCTGGGCCGCGAGGGCGAGCCCGAGCACGGCGTCCGGCAGGGACGCCGAGCCGCCCGGCGGTTGCAGCGACCGCGGGCGTGCCGCGGTGACCGCCTGCGCGGCCATGTCGGCGAGGCCCACGACCACGCGTGTGACACCCGTGGCGACGGCCCGTTCGAGGCCGTCCGCACCCGGCCGGCTCCTCGGCGCCGGCGCGGCCGGCCGGTCCTCGGTCCCGCTCATGCCGGTATCGCACCATCCGGGGCCGCGGCCTGCCTTCACCCGGCAGGGGTGAGGCGAGCAGGCGCGGCGGGCTCCTACGGTGACCGGGCAAGCAGTCGGCACGCCAGGAAGGGCGGTCGGACATGGCCAGCACATCGCAGGCTCCCGTCCTCGACACACTCGCCGCCATGACCATCGACTCCATCGAACGGTGCGGTCTGGACCAGCGCACGCTCATCCTGACCCGCATCGCCGCGCTCGTGGCCATGGACGCCCCGCCGGTGTCCTACCTCGCACACGTCGATCCCGCGATCCAGGCGGAGCTGACCGTGGAACAGCTCCAGGACGTCCTGGTCGCGATCGCCCCCGTGGTCGGCACGGCGCGCGTCATGTCGGCCGCGAGCCACATCGCGCAGGCCTTCGGCGTGGCCATCGCCCTGGCCGAGACGGAGGCCCGGACCATGGCCGAGGCCGAGGCGAGGAGCCGGGCGGAGCACTAGGGGCACCGAGGAGTACGAGGAGTTCAAAGGAGTACGAGGAGTACGAGAAGTACGAGAAGTACGAGGAGTACGAGGAGTACGAGGAGTACGAGGGGTACCAGGAGCAGCAGCAGTGTCGGCGGAGTACCGGGGGTGTTTGCGGTGCGGCAACGGCAGCGGCGCTACGCCTTGCTGTGCGAGAACAGCTTCAGCACCGGCACCCCCACCTTGTGCCGCGCCCGGGAGGCCCAGTCGCGGTGGAAGAACTCCTCCACGTAGTGGGGGTCGGTGAGCACGATCACCTCGTCCGCCTCCACCTCGGCGACGAGGGACTTCAGCGCGTCCAGCGGATGGTCCTCCACCATCTGCCCCTCCGCCTGGCTCCCGGCGGCCCGCAGCGCCTGCACCGACACGTCCAGGGCCTGCTGTCCGACGCTCCTGGCGTCTTCGCCCTCGGGCGTCTCGTGTTCGCGGACCGCCTCGTCGAGTTCGCCGAGCGCGATGTCGTCGATGGCCCGCAGCAGGCGGTCCGCCTGGTCGCCGCGCGGCTGGAGGAGCACGTGGAACGCGACCGGCTCGTCTCCGTGCAAGGTGGTGACGAACTCCACGTCGGCGGACGTCAAAGCCTTCTCGATCATCAGAACGCTGGTGAACACCAAACGCCTCTTCTCCTCCGTGGGCCCTGACAAGGCCCCTGCGGAAACCATCCTGCCCCGTGATCGCACGGATTGTGCCGGACCAAGTCTGCCCTCCGGAAGCTAAACGGAACGGCATATTCCGCTGTTTTCAGGACCGACGGTAACGACCGAACAGAAATCCGGCGTCTTCAAGAACCGACACGAGTTCGAACCGGTGCGGCACGACGACCGAGGGCCCCCCGGCGATGCGCTGCGCGTCACCCGCGGTGACCGTGGGCGACAGGGTCAGGCACAGCTCGTCCAGCACCTCGGCGGCGACCAGCTGACCGAGCAGCCGGGGACCGCCCTCGGCGAGCAGCCGGGTGTGCCCGAGGCCGGCCAGGGCACGCACCAGCCGCACGGGGTCGACACCGCTGCCCTCGCCTGCGATCAGCACCTGGGCGCCGGCCTTCTCGGCGGCGGCGACACGGTCGGGGGCGGCCGCGGATCCGGTCAGGACCAGCGTGGGCACCACGGGTGAGGTGAACAGCGGGAGCGAGAAGTCCAGCTCCAGGCTCGCGGTGACGACCGCGATCGCCGGGGCCGGGCCCTGACCGGCGGCCTCCCGGGCCTCGGCGAACGCCTCACGCGCACGTGCGGGGCGGTACCCCTCCTGGCGTACCGTTTCCGCGCCCACCACGATCACGTCCGCGAGCGCCCGCAGCGTGCCGAAGATCCGCATGTCGGCGGCGCTGGAGATGGGCTGGGAACGCCCCTCGTGCTGGGCGGCGCCGTCGAGCGTGGAGACCATGTTGGCCCGCAGCCACGGCCGTGGGGCGCCCGGCGGCTCCGGGTAGGCGTAGGCGGCGGCCAGTTCGGCGAGGCTCCACTCGCGATCGACGTGGGCGTCATGGTCGACGTGGGCGCCGGCGCCACCGGGCACATGCGCCACCCGCGCCCCGGAAACCCCCCTCATCCCCTCTCTCTCGGCCGCCCCGCCGGAGGCCTGGGCTGCTGTTTCGTCGGTCACAGGGAACAGGCGTCGCATGTCGTGCAGTGTGACACGGCGCTTAGCATGGATAACCGTGTCGTCCTCCATCACCGCCCCCGGATCCAGCCCTCTGACCGACGCGGGCCCCCTGTCCCTGTGCGCCCGCGAGCCGCACGTCCCCGCGGACCGGCTGGTCGCCGAGATGGTCCCGCCCCCACGTTTCGACTCGGTCCGCTTCTCGACGTACATACCGGACGCGAACCAGCCCAGCCAGAGCGAGGCCGTGCAGGTGCTCGAGGGCTTCGCGGGCGGGCTCGGCGGGGCGCACGCCTCCGGCGCCGGCAGGCGCGGCTTCCTCGGCTTCGGCAGGGCCAGGGCGCCCAAGGCCCCGGCCGGCCCGCGCGGCGTCTATCTGGACGGCGGCTACGGCGTCGGCAAGACCCATCTGCTCGCCTCCCTGTGGCACGCCACCCCGGCCGAGCCCGCGCTCAAGGCGTTCGGCACCTTCGTGGAGCTGACGAACCTGGTCGGCGCCCTCGGCTTCCGGCAGACCGTGCAGACCCTCTCCGGCCACCGCCTGCTGTGCATCGACGAGTTCGAGCTGGACGACCCGGGCGACACGGTCCTCGTGTCGACCCTGCTCGGCAAGCTGGTCGAGGCGGGCGTGGCGCTCGCCGCCACCTCCAACACGCTGCCGGGCAAGCTGGGCGAGGGCCGGTTCGCGGCCGCCGACTTCCTGCGCGAGATACAGGGCCTGTCGGCCCACTTCCGCACCCTGCGCATCGACGGCGAGGACTTCCGCCACCGCGGCCTGCCCGAGGCGCCGCAGCCCTTCACCGACGAAGAGGTGACGAAGGCGGCCTACGCCACCGAGGGCGCCTCGCTGGACGACTTCCCGCACCTGCTGGAGCACCTGGCCAAGGTCCACCCGAGCCGGTACGGCGCGCTGACCGACGGGGTGAGCGCGGTGTGCCTCACCGATGTGCGGCCGGTGCCGGACCAGTCAACGGCGCTGCGGCTCGTGGTGCTCGCGGACCGGCTCTACGACCGTGAGGTCCCGGTACTGGCCTCGGGGCTGCCGTTCGACCGGCTGTTCAGCGAGGAGATGCTGAACGGCGGTTACCGCAAGAAGTACTTCCGCGCGATATCCCGGCTCACCGCGCTGGCCCGCGACGCGAAGGGACTCGTCGGCTCCTAGTCAAGGGCGAGTTCACGCCACGCGACCGGCACTTTTCACGCTCTCTTGTGCTCGTAACGCGCAGTTAACCCTGCAAAGGACTTTGCAGGGTTAATGTGTTTCTTGACCAAGCATTGACCAATGCTTGGCGCCCGCGAGAGACGTGGACTTCCGGGAGGGGGGCGCATGTTCCGAGGTACGACGGCCCGGACCGTGCTCGTGGCCCTGACCTTCGCCCTGCTCGCCCTGCTGCTCTCGGGGCCCACGGAAACCTTCACACCTGCGCATACCCTCAGTGAAGCAACGGCCAACGCCGAGGCCGGAACCACGTCGTCCGAACAGCCGGTGGGCGACGAGGCGGACGTGGTCCGCGGCCCCGCCTCCCGCTGCGCGCGGCCCCACCCGCTGATACCCGGCCGGGCAGCCGGTACCGGCCCCTCACACACACCCGGCACCGCGCACGGCCCGGCTCCCACAGCCTCCAGAGCCCACGCCCCGGCAGCACTTCAGGTCTTCCGCTGCTGATCAGGCGCTCGCCTCTCTCTCTCCCCCCCACACACACAACCGTCGTTCAAGTCCGACGCGCCGCTCAGGCGCGCCAGGAGGAACCACATACATGCAGCCCCTCATCGACAACGCCCGTACCTTCGGACAGCGCCCTGAGGAGTTCGCCAGGCTCGCCGAAGGCCAGTCCCCGCAGGTGCTGTTCATCACCTGCTCCGATTCCCGGGTCGTCCCGGCCCTGATCACGGGCGCCCGCCCCGGCGAGCTCTTCGAGCTGCGCACCGCAGGCAACATCGTCCCGCCCCACACCTCACAGCACCCCACCAGCGAGGCCGCCACCATCGAGTACGCCGTGGAGGTGCTCGGCGTCCGCGACATCGTGGTCTGCGGTCACTCGCACTGCGGTGCCGTCGGCGCGCTGGTCCGCGGCGACGACCTCGACGCCGTACCCGCCGTACGCGACTGGCTCGCGCACGCCACCCCGCGCCCGGCCGGCCAGGCCGAGGACCCAGAGGTCGCCGAGGGCGTGCGGGCCCATGTGCTGACCCAGTTGCTGCGGCTGCGCTCGTACCCGTGCGTCGAGCGCAAGCTGACGGGGCGTCAACTCCGGCTGCACGCCTGGTACTACGAGGTGCACACCGGCGCCGTACGGGCGCACCGCCCGCAGACCGACACCTTCGAGTCCCTGTGAGCGCGCCGATGACCAGTGAGAACACCACCCTGATATCCCGGTTCCCGTATCTGCGGCAGGACTTCGCCGCCTCCCTCGTCGTCTTCCTTGTCGCGCTGCCGCTGTGCGTGGGCGTGGCCGTCGCCTCCGGTGTCCCGGCCGAACTAGGCCTGGTCACCGGCATCGTGGGCGGCCTCGTCACCGGACTGATGCGCGGCAGCAGCCTGCAGGTGTCGGGGCCGGCGGCCGGCCTGACCGTGCTCGTCCTCGAGGCGGTCAGGGAGTTCGGGCTGCCGGCACTCGGCGTGATCGTGCTCGCCTCCGGACTCCTCCAGGTGGCGATGGGCCTGCTGAGGCTGGGCCGCTGGTTCCGCGCCATCTCGGTCTCCGTCGTCGAGGGCATGCTGGCCGGGATCGGACTGGTGCTCATCGCCGGGCAGTTGTACCCGGCGCTGGCCGCCAAGGCCCCCGACTCCGGCCTGGGCAAGATCGCCGGACTGCCCGGGGCGTTCCTGGACGCCCTCGGCAACGGCAGGGCAGCGGCCTCGCTCGCGGTGTGCGCGGGCACGATCGCGGTGCTGCTGCTGTGGAAGCACGTCCCGGCGAGGGTGCGCACGCTGCCCGGCCCGCTGGCCGCGGTCGGCCTCGCCACGGTGGCCGCGTTCGCGCTGGACCTGCCGGTCGCCACGGTCGAGGTGCGGGGCCTGCTGGGGGCCGTACAGCCGCCGCCGCTCAGCGCCTTCGGCGAGCTGGCGGGCGTCGGGCTGCTCGGCACGGTCGTCGCCTTCACGCTGATCGCGTCCGCCGAGTCGCTGTTCAGCGCGGCCGCCGTGGACCGGCTGCACACCGGACCGCGCACCGAGTACGACAGGGAACTGCTCGCCCAGGGCGCCGGCAACACGGTGTGCGGGCTGCTCGGTGCGCTGCCGATGACCGCGGTGATCGTGCGCAGCGCGGCCAACGTCCAGGCGGGCGCCCGCACCAAGGCCTCCCGTGTCCTGCACGGCGTGTGGCTGCTGCTGTTCGCCGCGCTGCTGCCGGACGCGCTCGCCTACATCCCGATCCCGGCCCTCGCGGGCATCCTGATCCACTCGGGCGCCAAGCTGGTCCCGGTCCGGGCGCTGGCGGTGCTGTGGCGCGAGCACCGGGGCGAGGCGCTGATCCTGGCGGCGACGGCGGTCTCGATCGTGGCGGTCAGCATGTTCGAGGGCGTGCTGATCGGCCTGGCGATGGCCGTGGTCAAGACGGCCTGGCAGGCCTCGCACATCAGGCTGGAGGTCGTCGACAAGGGCGCGGGCCCGATCGAGGTCCACCTGACGGGCAACGCGACCTTCCTACGGCTGCCGAAGATCCTGGACAGCCTGGAGTCGCTGCCCCAGGACCGCCCGGTCCGCCTGGACCTGTCCGGCCTGCACCATCTGGACCACGCCTGCCGTACGGCCCTGGAGAACTGGGCCGAGCGGCACAGCACGCTGGGGACGGAGCCGGTGCGGCTGACGGTGCCGGTGGGATAGCTCGCCCGCGGTGGCGGTATCAGGGGGCTCCGGCCCTCTGATACCGCCCTGACTCGGTCCGCCCGGAAGTGGCATATCGTTACAGCATCGGACAAACGCAGACCTCTCGGTGAGGAGGTCATCATGGTCCAGGAACTGCTGGGAGCGATCGTCGGGGCGGGGTGCGCCGGACTGGTGTACCTGGCCATGGCGGCCCGCGTGGTCAAGCAGTACGAACGGGGCGTGCTGTTCCGCCTCGGGCGCGTGGGTGACATACGGTCGCCGGGCCTGACGCTGATCATCCCCGTCGTGGACCGGCTGCAGAAGGTCAACATGCAGATCGTGACGCTGCCGATTCCCGCCCAGGAGGGCATCACCCGTGACAACGTCACCGTCCGCGTGGACGCGGTCGTCTACTTCAAGGTGGTCGACGCGGAGAGCGCGCTGGTGAAGGTCGAGGACTACAAGTTCGCGGTCTCACAGATGGCCCAGACGTCCCTCAGGTCGATCATCGGCAAGAGCGACCTGGACGATCTGCTCTCCAACCGCGAGAAGCTCAACCAGGGGCTGGAGCTGATGATCGACAGCCCGGCCGTCGGCTGGGGCATCCAGGTCGACCGGGTGGAGATCAAGGACGTCTCGCTGCCGGACACGATGAAGCGGTCCATGGCCCGTCAGGCCGAGGCCGACCGGGAGCGCCGGGCCCGGATCATCAACGCGGACGCCGAGTTCCAGGCCTCCAAGAAGCTGGCCGAGGCCGCCCAGCAGATGGCCGACACCCCCGCCGCTCTCCAGCTGCGGCTGCTGCAGACGGTGATGGCGGTGTCCGCCGAGAAGAACTCCACGCTGGTCCTGCCCATCCCGGTGGAGCTGCTGCACTTCCTGGAGCGGGGCAACCGGCAGGCGGGGCCGCACGGTGACGGGGAACTACGCCTGGAGAAAGGCGAGCAGCAGAGCGTGCCGGACGACGACGGGGAGCTGCCGTCCGGATAGCGTGCCGGGCATGCGCAGGAGCTGGGTGATCGCCGTGGCCGCGACGGCCTTCGTGGCGGGCTGCGGGGACGGCGGCACGCCGGCCGCCGCACCTTCCCCCTCCCCCTCCGCCGCCCGCCGGCTTGCCGTCACCAGTACGGCCTTCGCCGACGGCGGCACCATCCCGCGGCGGAACACCTGCGACGGTGCGGACGTCTCGCCTCCGCTGGCCTTCGGCGCCGTACCCGCGCACACGGCCTCGCTGGCCCTGCTGCTGCGGGACGCCGACGCCGCGCACGGCACGTTCACGCACTGGCTGGTGTGGAACGCCGACCCGCACACCACGCGGCTGTCCGCCGGGGAGCATCCGCCGGGGGCGACCGAGGGCCGCAACGACTTCGGGAAGACCGGGTACGGCGGTCCCTGTCCGCCGCGCGGGGACCGGCCGCACCGCTATGTCCTCACGGTGTACGCCGCGGACCGCCGTCTGCCGCCGGCCGCGGGTGCCTCGCCGGCGGTTGTGCTGCGGGCGCTGTCCGGGCACACGCTCGCCCTGGGCACGCTGACGGGCCGATACGGCCGGGGATAACGCCGTGCCGGGCCGTCTTCCGGACTCGGGGGTCCGCAGGGAAGAGGCACCGTGACGAAGAAGAACGACAGGGACCTGCGAGAGGCGCTGTGTCTCCCGCCCGGTGAGCCGGTCGACCTGGGCGCGTACGGCACCCGGACCACTCCCGGTGCACCCGGCGGGAAGAGGGCGGCCCTGAAGGACACCGCGCGTACCGGAGAACGGCTGGCCGAGCTGCAGATGCGGTTGTGGGCGTCGAGCACGGCGGGGGACCGGCGGCGGGTGCTGCTGGTGCTCCAGGGCATGGACACCAGCGGCAAGGGCGGCACGGTCAAGCACGTCATCGGCCGGCTCAACCCGGCCGGCTGCCGGATCCACGGGTTCAAGGCGCCCACCGAGGAGGAGCGGCGGCACGACTTCCTGTGGCGGGTGCGCGCGGTCCTGCCGCGTCCGGGCGAGATCGGCATCTTCGACCGCTCCTACTACGAGGACGTCCTCATCGCCCGCGTCCGGCATCTCGCCCGCCCCGCCGAGATCGGCAGCCGCTACGGCCTGATCAACGACTTCGAGCGGTCCCTCGCCGAGGACGGCGTGACCCTGATCAAGTGCTTCCTCCACCTGTCCCGCGAGGAGCAGCGGCGCCGGCTGCTGCGCCGTCTGGAACGCCCCGGCAAACGATGGAAGTTCACGCCCGGCGACATCGACGAGCGCGCCCTGTGGCCCGCCTACCAGGAGGCGTACGAGCTGGCCCTGGAGCGCTGCGCGGCGCCGTACGCGCCCTGGTTCCTGATCCCGGCGGACCGCAAGTGGTACCGGAACTGGGCGGTCGGCCGCCTGCTCCTGGAGCACCTGGAGGAACTCGACCCGCGGTGCCCCAAGCCCGGCTTCGACGTGGCGGAGTGCCGGGAACGGCTGCTGAAGGACACCTGACGTGCGCTCAGCGCGTGAAGCGGACTCGTACGGCCGCTAGATCATGAAACCGGCGCGCCGCTGCCCGTTACGCACTATTTTCCTACTAATCTCCATAACTGTAAGCGGTCGATCCGTTGCGCACCGCATCCACATCACACCATGGAGATGACATGCACAGACTTCGCAAGGCCGCCGTCGTGGTCGCGGCCCTCGGCAGCGTGAGCCTCCTGCCCGCCGGCCCCGCCTACGCCGGTGGTGGACACGACGACGAGGGCCACGTCATGCAGAGTTCCAACTGCAAGGACCACGACCTGAACCTCGACGTCCTGGGCGAGGTCGGCATCCTCAACGGTCTGCTGGGCAACGCGCTCAACGGCGAGGGCGACCCGGGTGCCCAGGCCACCCACATCGGCTCGACCATGGGCTGCAACAACAGCGCCGGAAGGTAACAGGCCGGTTCGGACCCCATGACGGCGGACAGCGGTGGCAGGCCGGACTTCCGGTGGACCGGCCGCCACACCCACCGCCGGCATGGAATGTGTGGCGACCTCACGCACGCACGGCATGCACGGTGGAGCATGCGCAGGCGCGCGTGAGGTCGCCGCGCCCGTTGGACCACCCCGCGTCACGACGCCGCGCGGACACGGTGAGCGGCCCGCCCGGCCGGGTACCCGGCGGCCATGCAGACGCAGCCGCACATCACCGACGCGTACTGGCTCCGGACCGCACCGGGGCCGTCCCTTCCCGCACTGGGCGAGGACCTGGACGTGGAGGCGGCCGTCGTCGGCGCGGGCATCGCCGGGCTGAGCACCGCGTACGAACTGGCCCGGGCCGGGCTGCGGGTGGCGGTGCTGGAGGCCGCGCGGGCGGCGGCCGGCGTCACCGGACACACCACGGCCAAACTGACCGCCCAGCACACCCTCGTCTACGACCGGCTGCGGCGCACCCGCGGCCCCGAGGGGGCGCGGCTGTACGCCCGCTCGCAGTCGGAGGCGATCGAGCACGCGGCGGCGCTGGTGGCCGAGCTGGGCATCGACTGCGAGTGGGAGACCCGGGACGCGTACACCTATGTGCGGGACCGGTCGCGCGTGGACGAGGTGCGGGCCGAGGCGAAGGCGGCACGGGAGGCGGGGCTGCCGGCCGCGTTCACGACGGAGACCGGGCTGCCGTTCCCGGTGGCCGGCGCGGTCCGGGTGACCGGGCAGGCGCAGTTCCACCCGGTCAAGTACCTGCGGGCGATCACCGACGACCTCGTGGCGCGCGGCGGACAGGTGTACGAGCGGACACGGGTCGTCGGCCTGCAGGAGGGCGGCGAGCCCTGCCGCCTGACGACCGAGGCGGGCCACACGGTCACCGCCCGGGACGTCGTGATCGCCACCCACTACCCGGTGTTCGACCGCGCCCTGCTGTTCGCCCGGCTCTCCCCGCGCCGGGAACTGGTCGTCGCGGGCCCGCTGGGCGAGGGACCCGATCCGCAGGGCATGTACATCACGCCGGAGGAGAACACCCGCTCGGTGCGCACGGCTCCGTACGGGGCGGACGGGCAGCGGCTGCTGGTCGTCACCGGGGAGCACTTCACGCCCGGCACCGGCGGTGTGCGGGCCCGCTTCGCCGGCCTCGCCGCCTGGGCCGAGGAGCACTTCCCGGGTGTGGACCTGGACCAGGCCTGGGCCACCCAGGACAACGACTCCACCGACACCGTGCCGCTGGTCGGCCCCTTCCACCCGGGCGCCCGGCACACCTACGTCGCCACCGGGTTCGGCGGCTGGGGACTGAGCGGCGGCATCATGGCCGGGCTGCTGCTGACCGCGCTGATCACCGGGCGGGACTGCGCCTGGCGCGAGCTGTACGACCCGCGGCGGCTGAAGTCGGTGGTGCGCGAGGCGCCGTCGCTGCTGAGGACACAGGCGGAGGTGGCCCGGCACTTCGTCGGCGACCGGCTGAAACCGCCCGCCTCGGTGGACGACCTGGCGCCCGGCGACGGGGCGGTGGTCCGGGCGGACGGCGGCCGGCTCGCGGTGCACCGGGACCAGGAGGGCGCCCTGCACGCGGTCTCGGCCCGCTGCACCCACCTCGGCTGTCTCGTCGCCTTCAACCGGGCCGAACGCGCCTGGGAGTGCCCCTGCCACGGCTCCCGCTTCGACGTCGACGGCACGGTGCTCCAGGGCCCGGCGGTACGGCCGCTTCCGCGCCGTGACCTGTGAGGCCGCGCGGGTGACCCCACCGCCGCAACACCGGGCATATCACCATACAACCGGCCTTTCAGTCCTACGTTCATACGGTGACCCCACGCGTACGCCGTATCACCGCCGTCTGTGTCCTGGGCGCGGCTCTCGCCGCCTGTGGTGGCGCGGGTCCCGCGGGCAGTGTCCGTCAGGCCCCGGCCCCCTCCCCCGCCGCCATCTCCCCGCCCGTCTCGCGCCCGCCCGTGCTGGCCCCGGGCCCGGGCGGCCTGACCCCGGTCTTCGCGCACGGCCCGCGCACCCTGGGCAAGACGGTCGCGTTGACCTTCGACGCCGACATGACCGCCGCCCAGGGGCCCCGCGCCGCCGCCGGCGAACACTTCGACAACCCGGACCTCATCGGGGCCCTGCGCGCGCTGAAGGTTCCGGCGACGATCTTCATGACCGGCCGCTGGGCCGACGAGTACCCGACCGAGGCCCGCAGCCTCGGACACGACCCGCGGTTCGAGGTCGCCAACCACTCCTACAGCCACTACGCGTTCACCGCCGACTGCTACGGCCTGCCGGTCGTCGACGCCGGCAAGATGCGGTCGGACGTGGAGCGGGCGTACGCCTCCCTGCGCAAGGCGGGCGTGCCGCACCCGCTGCCGTACTTCCGCTTCCCCGGCGGCTGTTACGACCGGCGGGCGCTGCGCGCGCTGAGCGGGCTCGGGGTGACCGCGGTGCAGTGGGACGTGGTGAGCGGCGACGCGTTCGCCACCGACGCCGACGCCGTGACCCGGCAGGTGCTGGACGGGGTGAAGCCCGGCTCGGTGGTCGTCATGCACTGCACCCGCAGCGCCGCCCCGACCACCGAGCGGGTCGTCCGTGCCGTCGTACCGGAACTGCGCAGGCGCGGCTACCGGTTCGTGAAGGTCTCCGAGCTGATCGCCGAGACCGGCGGACACCGCTGACGGGCCGCCGTACGCCGGCACCGCCGTGCTCAGGGTGACCGGCGGGCGGCGAGCCGCGCGGCCGCGGCGAAGGCCACGGCCGTGAGCAGGGCCGCGCCGGCCAGCGGCAGCAGCGGAAGCGGTGCGCGGCCGGTCCGCGAACCGGTGACCAGGCCGCTGACCGCGGCCTGCGCCGGGGAGCCGGTGAGCACCACCGCCAGCAGCGCGCCCAGCAGCATCGCGGGCACCGCGCGGCCGGTGGAGCGCAACAGCGGACGGTTGGTGAGCGCGCCGACGGCCGCGCCGAGCAGCGCGCAGGTGAGCGTGGCCGGCAGTCCGGCCACGCCCGCCCGCGGCAGGGGCACGCGGACCTGGTGCCCGGTGCTCGCCGGATCGCTGATCAGCGTCACCACCACGGTCGCCACCACGCCGAGCGCCACCGACGCGAGCAGCGCGGTCAGCAGACAGGCGAGGTGCGCCCGGACGGGGCCGCGGGCGGCGGCGACGCAGGCGCGGGCCGCGTCCGGCTCGCCGGTGACACAGATCCGCACCAGCCAGGCGGCCACCGGGAGCAGACCGGCGGCCGTGTAGCCGAGCGAGTCGAGGACGGGCTGGCCGCTCTGCACGCCGATCCCGAGGAACGCGGCGTACAGGATCACCGGCGGCAGCCAGCGCTGGGAGCGCAGCAGCAGGTCGGCCTGGTAGCGCAGAAGTGCGGTCATGGGCGGTTTCCGGGGTTCGGTACGGGGTCGTCGGGGGGCGGGGTGACGCTCACCACGTGCCAGGGCGGGCGGGCCGTGAGCAGGGTGTGCAGGACGATGTCGGAGTGGGAGGCGGCGACGCCGAGGCGGTAGGTGCCGGGAGCGGTCTCCTCGGCACAGGCAGCGGTCCGGGCCGCGTCGGGCGGCAGCTGCCCGCCGGCCGGTCCGCGCACGGTGACGAGGGTGAGCGGTCCCGCCGGTGAACTCCCGGAGTCCGTACGGAGCTCGAGACCGCCGTCGAGCACGGTGTACGTCGCGTCCGGCGCCCCGGCCAGCCGGCGCGGGTCGTGGTCGACGAAGACCACGGCGCCCCCGGCGGCGGTCCGCTCGGCCACCGCCCGCTCCAGCTCGGCGCGCGCCGCCGCGTCCAGGCCGGTCCACGCCTCGTCCAGCACCAGCAGCTCCGGCTCGCCGAGCAGGGCCTGCGCGACGGCCACCTTCTGGCTGCTGCCCTTCGACAGCTGCGCCATGGGCGTACCGGCGTGGGCCCCGGCGCCGAAGCGCTCCAGCCAGGTTCCTGCGGCGCGTTGTGCCGTCCGGCGGCTCAGGCCGTGCACCGTGCCGAGGCGGGTGAGATAGCCGAGGGTGGTGAAGGGGAGGGCCGAGGGGAAGCGTTCCGGTACGTACGCCGTGCGGGGGCGGCCGGTGACGCGGCCCTCCGTCGGCGCGTCGAGGCGGGCGAGGAGGCGGAGCAGGGTGGACTTTCCGGTGCCGTTCGCTCCTTCTATGCGGGTGAGGGTTCCGGGGGTGACGGTGAGGTCGACGCCTCGTAACACCCAGGGGCCGCGGATGCCGTAGCGGCGGCCTACCGCGGTCAGTCGCAGGTCACGTTGCATGAGGGTATTTTGGTCCGCTCTCGCCGTCGGGCTTGATCAGCTTGTCCGTCTGCAGGACGCCGGTGGCTGGTCGCGCAGTTCTGCGCGCCCCTTAAGGTTGGCTGGTGTGACCCATGTTTCAGCCTCGCCCGGAGACAGTCCCTTCACCTCCGAGCGCAATCCGCGCGACGAAGCCCCCCAGTTCGTGCTGCCCCTCGTCGTGCGGATCGAGAAGAGCGCGCCGCCGGCGCGTACCGACGCTCTGGAGACGGCCGCGCGGGCGGTGCTGGCGCTGCTCGGGGACGAGCGGGCGCACGGGGACGGCGCGTGGGCCGAGGCGGTGCGGAGCTGGGAGGACGCGCGGATCCGCAAGGTCGTGCGGCGGGCCCGGGGCGCCGAGTGGCGGCGGACCGAGGCGCTGCCCGGGATCACGGTGACCGGCAAGTCCGCGGAGGTACGGGTGTTCCCGCCGGTCCCGCTCGACGGCTGGCCCAAGGACCTGGCCAAGCTCCAGGTGTCCGGCACCGACCTGGACGACCCGGAGCCGCCCGCCGCCGCCGACCCGGCCCAGCCGGTGCTGTGGCTGAACCCCGAGCTGGAGATGTCGGCCGGGAAGGCGATGGCGCAGGCGGGGCACGGTGCACAGCTGGCCTGGTGGGCGCTGTCCGGCGCGGAGCGCGCCGCCTGGCGGGACGCGGGCTTCGCACTGGCCGTCCGTACGGCCGGCCCCGCCGACTGGGCACGGCTGACCCGCAGCGGGCTGCCGCTGGTCCGGGACGCCGGCTTCACGGAGATCGCGCCGGGCAGCTGCACGGTCGTCGCCGACCACCCGGCGCTGCGCTAGGAGGGGCCGATGACGCGGGTCGACGGACGGGTCGAGCGGGGCAACCGCACCCGCCGGCTGGTGCTGCGCCGCACGGTGGACATCGCCTCGGTCGAGGGCCTGGAGGCGCTCACCGTCGGCCGTCTCGCCGCCGAGCTGGAGCTGAGCAAGAGCGGGGTGTTCGCGCTGTTCGGCTCCAAACAGGAACTGCAGCTGGCCACCGTGCGGGAGGCGGCGCGGATCTACACCGAGCGGGTGCTCCGGCCCGCCGCCGAGACCCCGCCCGGCCTCGGCCGGGTGTGGCGGCTGTGCGAGCTGTGGCTGGAGTACTCGCGCAGCCGGGTGTTCCCGGGCGGCTGCTTCTTCTACGGCGCCATGGCCGAGTTCGACGCGCGGACGGGGCCCGTGCACGACGCCGTGGTCCGTGCGCAGCGCGACTGGTCGGCGCATGTCGAGCGCACCATCGAGGAGGCCCGTACGGCGGGTGAGCTGCGCGCCGGCACCGATGTCGGGCAACTCGCCTTCGAGCTCGTCGCGTTGCTGGAGACGGCGAACGCCCTGTCGGTGCTGCACGACGAGGAGAGCGCGTACGGCAGGGCACGGGTGGCCATCGCGGAGCGGCTGCGCGGTGCGGCCGCTGACGGTGTCCCGTTCCCCCAATTCTCCTGATATTTCGCCCAGTTGGGGGTCGGCATGGCCGTGAAAAAGAATAAGCACGTCCGTTCGCTTTGTTTTATGCTCGACTCATGACTCTGACCGGAGCGGACTTCGTCGAACTCGACCGGATCGCCGTCCAGGAGGCGGTGCGCGTGGTGGACCTGGCCACGGACGCGGACTGGGCCCGGGACACCCCCTGCGCGGGCTGGACCCTGCGGCAGCTCGTCGCGCACATGACCGCACAGCACCTCGGGTTCGCCGCCGCGGCGCGCGGAAGGGGGCGGGAGGCGGAGCACTGGCGGGAGCCGGAGGACAGGGGCGAGCCCGCGCGGGTACATCGGTCGGCCGCGGCCACGGTCCTCGCGGCCTTCGCCGAACCGGGCGTCACGCAACGGGAGTTCGCGCTGCCGGAGCTGAGCGGTGACTTCCCGGGCGACCGGGCGGTCAGCTTCCACTTCATCGACTACGTCGTCCACGCCTGGGACGCAGCCGCCGCCCTCGGCATCACCGTGCAACTCCCCGAGCATGTGCTCGCCGCCGCGCTCGCCGTGGCCCGTCGGGTGCCGACCGACCCCTCCCGGCGCGGCCCGGGCTTCGCCTTCGCCCCGGCGCTGGAGGCATCCGAGGGCGCCGGCCCGCTGGAGGAGGCGCTGCGTCTGCTGGGGCGCGCTCCGGAGCGGTGGCCGGTCCGGGGCTGAAGCTCAAATGTTGCTCTGAACACGCCGGCAAGGCGGTTCGGGTCCGGCCGCCCGGGCCATACCCCCTCCATTCGAAGGAGGGGAGGAGCCATGCGGCGACTGGGCACCGGGATCGGCTGGCGGCCGGAGATCGCGGACGCCGTGGAGCGCATGCCGGGCGTCGACTGGGTGGAGGTCGTGGCGGAGAACGTCTGCCCCGGCCACCTTCCCGAGTCGCTGCTGCGGCTGCGCGAGCGCGGCGTGACCGTGATCCCGCACGGCGTCTCCCTCGGCCTCGGCGGCGCCGACCGCCCCGAGGAGTCAAGGCTGACGGCGCTCGCCGAGCGGGCGGAGGCCCTCGGCTCGCCCCTGGTCACCGAGCACATCGCGTTCGTCCGCGCGGGCGGCCCGCTCACCGCCTCCCCGTGTCTGGAGGCCGGGCACCTGCTGCCGGTGCCGCGCACCAGGGACGCCCTGGACGTGCTCTGCGAGAACGTGCGCATCGCGCAGGACGCCCTTCCCGTGCCGCTGGCCCTGGAGAACATCGCCGCGCTGTTCTCCTGGCCGGGCGAGGAGCTGACCGAGGGACAGTTCCTGTCCGAGCTGGTCGAGCGCACCGGCGTACGGCTGCTGATCGACGTGGCCAACCTGCACACCAACCACGTCAACCGGGGCGAGGACCCGGCCGAGGCGCTGGTCGCGCTGCCCGTGGAGGCGATCGCCTACGTCCATGTCGCGGGCGGCTTCGAGCGGGACGGCGTCTGGCACGACAGCCACGCCCACCCCGTGCCGCGCCCGGTGCTCGACATCCTGACCGACCTCGCCTCCCGCACCGCACCGCCCGGAGTCCTCCTGGAGCGGGACGAGAACTTCCCCGAACCGGCCGAACTGGAGCGGGAGTTGACGGTGATCCGGGACGCGGTGACGGCGGGGCGCAACCGGGCCGACAGCGGTACGGCGGCTCATGCGTGCGGTTGCGCGGCAGGCGGGGGTGTCGCCGTCCTGGCGCGGCCGACGGTCCGTGCGCGGGAGCGGCTCGCTGTCGCCCAGGCCGCCGTACTGTCCGCACTGGTGGCCGGAACGCCGGTGCCCGAGGGGTTCGACCGGGTGCGGATGGGGGTGCAGGCGCGGGCCCTCGCCTCGAAGAGGGCGGAGGTGGTCGCGAAGGTGGCGCCGGAGCTGCCGGTCATTCTCGGCGACGGGTACCGGGCGGCGTTCCTGGAGTACGCCCGGGTGCGGCCGATGACGGGGGGCTACCGCCGGGACGCCCTGGACTTCGCCGGGCACCTGCTCGGGTCCGGGCGCCCGGAGGACGCGGATGCCCGGCGGCGGCTCCGGGAGTGGTGGCTGGACCGGGCGGGCCCGAGCCCGAGGTCCGGAGGCGGGAGGCTGGCTCGGGCGGCGCGGAAGGTACTGCTCCGGGGGGCGTGACGGGTCGCCCGGGGTCATGACCGAGCGGGGGTCGGCCGCTCACAGGGGCGCGGGGTGGTAGCGATGTGCGGCTCCGCGCATGCGCGCGACCAGCCACATCGCACCCGCAGCCGCCCACGCACCGCACCCCGGGGCGTCCATGCGTTACCCGCCCGAGCCCCGCAGCCACCGAACGCGGCCGAGTAATATGCCGCCCGCACCCACCACCCATGCACAGTCGCGTGCGGTGCGCTACAGGAGGCGTCATGCGACCCCGACCCCCGATCAAGGGCCGAGGCATATTCAGTGGCACAGGCCTCGTCATCGCGGCCCTCGCGGCGACCGCGGCGGCGCTGCTGTGCCCGCTCTGGTTCTACGCCGACCGCCCGGGCCCGGCGGCCGGTGCGACCGTCCTGAGCGCCCAGACCGTGACGACCCCCTACGGCCCCCTGTCCGCACAGGACCGGGACTTCATCACCAGGGTCCGGCTGGCGGGGCTGTGGCAGCTGCCCGCCGGCGAGCTGGCGGAGCGCACGGGGACCACGGAGGCCGTCCGCACGGCGGGCCGGCACCTGGTCGACGGGCTCACCTCGCTGGACGCCCATGTCCGCACCGTCGCCGGCCAGCTCGGCATCCCCCTGCCCAACGAGCCGGACGAACAGCAGCAGCAGTGGCTCGACACCCTGAAGACGGCGCAGGGGCAGGACTTCGACCGCCGGTTCGCCGGCATCGTGCGCCTCGCCCACGGCCGGATCTTCACGCTGGTCGCCCAGGTCCGGGCCGGCACCCAGAACTCCCTGGTCCGCGATCTCGCCGACGACGCGAACGCGACCTTCCTGGATCACATCAAGGTGGTGGAGGCGACCGGGTACGTCGACTTCGGCACGCTCGCGCGGGAGCTGGCCTCCTCGCCCACCCCCGTACCGACCCCTGCGGCCGTCGACCCGAGTGCCGCCGTGCCGGTCGCCCCGTCGCCGGCCGAGTCGTACTCCCTGCCGCCCGCCACCACCAGCCCGCCGCCGCCGGCAAGCAGCTCCTGACCTGGGCGGCAAACGGAACGTCACAGACCGCTAACACTGTGTCCGGATGATGAACAGGGCATGGCGTTCACCCAGGCCTCTGGCATAGAAACACGTCATGTTCTGGGTCCTTCTCCTGCTTCTGGCCTGGGCTTTCGCCGGTACGGCGTGCACCCGGCTCTGCGTGGCGGCCGTCCGCGCGGCAGCCCTGGACGCGGATGCCGCGACGGCGGACCGGGAGCACCATCTGACGCTGTACGAGGCGGCCTTCCTCTCCGGCGGCCCGGCCCGGGTCGCCGATGTGACGATGGTCTCCATGGCCCGCCAGCGGCGCCTGCTGCTCGCGCACACCGGCTGGGCCACGGTCGTGGACCCCGAGGGGCGCGACGAGATGGAGCGGTCCGTCATAGGGGCGATAGGTCCGGAGGGGCAGTCGCGCATCGCACCCGCGCGGGCTCGGGCGGCCGGCGCCGACGCGGTACGGCGCCTGGCCGACCGGCTGGAGCGCGCCGGCCTCGCCGTTCCCGACGGCGCGGGTACGACCGTGGGCGCCGCCGTCCGCCAGGTGCGCGCCGCCGCGCTGACGGTGGCGGTGCTGGCGGTGACCGCGCTGCTGCTGCCCATCCAGACCGGTACGCCGCGGCTGCTGGTCGGAGTGTGGTTCGCCCTGCCCCTCACGCTGTGCCTGAGCTGCCTCGCCATCGCCCGGTTCGAGGTGCATCCCTACTCGCGCTGGGCCTCCCCGGCCGGGCAGCGGCTGCTCGGCGCGCTGGTGCGCAGGCCCGCGGCCGACGAGCGGTCGTTTCTCACCTCGGTCGCCGTACGCGGGATCCGGGCGATCGGCGAGCCGCAGCTGCGCGCCGCCTTCACCCACCGCGACCAGCCCTGGCGGGAGTGAGGGCCTCTTCGAGGGGCGCATAGGGGGCATTGGCGCCGACACCGGCCGGGTGGTGCTTGCCTTCGCAGAGAGCCGAACGAAATATCCCTTCTGTTGTCGCCGGGCCATGGCAGCCATGCCATCGCCGCCTCCGCACCGAAGGGATACGCGATGAGAGCTGCCGCTCTGTACTCGGCCGCCGGGTCCTTGCTTCTGACCACCCTGGCCGCCGCACCGGCGGGCGGGGCGGCCGGCGCGCCCGCTGCCTCCGGCACGGCCGAGCTGCGCGGCACCGAGGTGGCCGTGGCCCGCGCCCGGGCGGCGGGCATCGACTTCGGCGCGTGTTCCCCGGCCGACGTGCCGAAGGCACCGAGCAGCATGCGGTGCGGCACGGTGACCGTCCCCCTCGACTACGCCCACCCGGACGGCACACAGATCAAGCTGACCGTCAGCCGGATCACGGCGACGCACAAGGACCCGCACAACAGCAAGCGGAAGGTCCCCCGGCAGGGCGCCCTCGTCTACAACCCGGGCGGCCCGGGCGGGTCCAGCATGTTGTTCCCACTGGTCGGCGCGGTCCCGCAGTGGCAGCGGATCGCCGCCGCCTACGACCTGGTCGGCTACTCCCCACGCGGCGTGGGCCGCTCCGCGCCGCTGTCCTGCGAGGACCCCAAGAGCTTCGTCAAGGGGCCCACCGCGTCACCGGCGCACCCGTCGGAGGCGTACAAACGGCAGCGCATCGCCCAGGCCAAGGCGTACGCCCGCGGCTGCGCCCGGCGCTCCGGCGGCAAGCTGCGCTACTACACCTCGCTGAACAACTCCCGGGACCTGGACGTGCTGCGGGCCGCGCTGGGCGAGGACCGGCTGACGTTCATGGGAGCGTCGTACGGCACCTACTTCGGCGCGCTGTACGCGGCGATGTTCCCCTCGCACGTACGGCGCATGGTGCTGGACTCGGCGGTGGACCCCGCCCCGGAGAAGATCTGGTACCGGAACAACCTCGACCAGTCGGCGGCGTTCGAGGAGCGCTGGGCGGACTTCCGGGACTGGATCGCCCGCCACGACGACGTCTACAAGCTCGGTGACACCCCCGGGAAGGTGCAGCGCAGCTACGACAGCGCGCGCGAGCGGCTGGCCGGGAAGGCGGCCGGCGGGAAGGTCGGTCCCGGCCAGTTGCAGGGCGCGTTCCTGCAGGCCGGGTACAACGACACGTACTGGCCCAGCCGCGCCGAGGCGCTGTCGGCCTATCTGCACGGCGACGCGAAGCCGCTGGTCCGGCTGGCCGCGCCGAGCGCGGCGGGGGCCGCGGAGGCGGAGAACATCAACGCGGTCTACACGGCGGTGGAGTGCAACGACGCGCCCTGGCCGACGGACTGGAAGGTGTGGGACCGGGACAACACCCGGCTCGCCCGGGTGGCGCCGTTCGAGACCTGGGACAACGCGTGGATGAACCTGCCCTGCGCCTACTGGCCGGCGCCCCGGCAGCGGCCCCTGGACGTGCGGACGGGGCGGGGCGAACTGCCGCCGGTCCTGATCCTTGCGGCCGAGCGGGACGCGGCGACGCCGTACCCGGGGGCGCTGGAGATGAACCGGCGGCTGGCCGGCTCGGTGCTGGTGACCGAGCGGGACGCGGGGACGCACGGCATCGGGGGCGGGCCCAACCAGTGCGTCAACGGTCACCTCGACGCGTACTTGCTGGAGGGCCGTGTTGCCGGGCGGCGCGCGTCGTGCGCGCCGCACCGGTTGCCTCCGGCGGTCGGGCCGACGAAGGAGTCCCCGCGAGGCTCTGTGAAGAGCGGCCGGCGCTGAGTGCCCCGACCGGGGCGCCACGCCATTGGGGTGCCACGCCATGACGTCGCGCCCCTTGCGGGGCGCTTCAGGCCAGGCCCGCCACCAGGTCGCCGATGTCCTTGCGGCGGCCCGTGAAGAACGGGATCTCCTCGCGGACGTGCATGCGGGCCTCGGAGCCGCGCAGGTGGCGCATGAGGTCGACGATGCGGTGCAGGTCGTCGGCCTCGAAGGCGAGGATCCACTCGTAGTCGCCGAGGGAGAACGAGGCGACCGTGTTGGCGCGCACGTCCGGGTAGCCGCGGGCCATCTTGCCGTGGTCGGCGAGCATGCGGCGGCGGTCCTCGTCGGGCAGCAGATACCAGTCGTAGGAGCGCACGAACGGGTAGACGCTGACGTAGTTGCGGGGGGTCTCGTCGGCGAGGAACGCCGGGATGTGCGAGCGGTTGAACTCCGCCGGGCGGTGCAGCGCCATGTTCGACCACACCGGCGTGAGGGCGCGGCCCAGCTTGGTGCGGCGGAAGAGGTTGTACGCCTCCTGCAGCTGGTCGCTGGTCTCGGCGTGCCACCAGATCATGAGGTCGGCGTCGGCGCGCAGGCCGGAGAGGTCGTAGGTGCCGCGGATCGTCACGTCCTTGGCGGCGAGCTGGTCGAACAGCTCCTGGACCTCGTCGGCGTAACCCGCGCGGTCCTCCGGCAGTACGTCCTTGAGCTTGAAGACCGACCAGAGGGTGTAGCGGATGACCTCGTTGAGGTCCTTGGCCAGCTTGCCCTTGTTCGGGATCCTGCCGGACTCGGTGGTGGGGGCGTCGTCACTCATGGTTCCTATTCTCCCGCTCCGCCGTGGAGGCTCTGCACCGGGTTGGCCGTAAGCTCCCGGATTCCGCTCAGGTCGCCGTCGAGCTGGTCGACGGCCGCGTACGCGCTCGCGATGCACGCCGGGATGCCGACGCCGTCGTACTGCGCGCCGCACACCGCGAGGCCCGGCAGCTTGGCGACGTGCTCGCGGATGCGGGCCACGCGCGCGTGATGCCCGACCGGGTACTGCGGCAGGCCGTCGGTCCAGCGGGTGACCCGGGTCTCGAGGGGCACGGCGTCCAGGCCGGTGGCCTCGCGCAGGTCGTGCCGGGAGACCTCGACCAGGGCGGCGTCGTCCCGCTGGAGGATCTCCGTCTCGCCGTGGCGGCCCACGGAGGTGCGCAGCACGAGCACGTCCGGGTCCTCCTCCGCGATCCACCCCCACTTCTGGGAGGCGAAGGTCGAGGCCTTGATGGTGCGGCCGTCGACGGGGGGCACGAGGAAACCGCTGCCTTCCGGCAGGTTCAGGTCCGCGCGCCGGTAGGCGAGGGTGACCAGCGCCATCGAGGCGTACTCGACGGCGGCGAGCTCGGCCGCGGCGGCGGGGGCCTCGGCGCGCAGGAGGCCGGCGGCCGCACCGGCCGGGACGGCGAGGACGACCGCGTCCGCGTGCAGCACGCGGTCCCCGGCGACGACGCGCCATGGCGCGTGCGGGCCCTCGGACGCGCGCGCGGTGCTCGGCTCCGCCGTGCCGCCCCGGCGCAGTTCCCGCACCGGCGTGCCGGTCAGAATCTCTCCGCCACGCGCGCGCACCGACTCCGCGACCGCGAGCGGCAGGGTGCCCACGCCGCCCTCGATGCCCATGAAGACCGGCCCGGTCTGCTGGTTCGCGGACGCCTTGGCCTGGATCTCGCGGACGCCCTCGGTGAGGGAGGTGTGGGTGCGGGCGGCCTGGAAGAGCTGCGGGACGGCCGAGCGCATCGAGATGCGGTACGCGTCGCCCGCGTACACCCCGCCGAGCAGGGGCTCGACCAGGCGGTCGACGACCTCGCGGCCGAGGCGCGCGGCCACGTACTCCCCGACGGCCACGTCGTCGCCGATCTCGGTGCGCGGCAGGTCGGCGTCGCGCTCGATGCGGGCCAGGCCCTCCTCGGAGAGCACGCCGGAGAGCGCGGCGGCGGCGCCGGGGACGCCCATCACATGGCCCTTGGGCATGGGGCGCAGGGCACCGCGGGTCCAGATCGAGGCGGTCGCGGTGGCCGGCGGCTGGAGCCGCTCGGTCAGGCCGGCCTCGCGGGCGAGGGTCACGGCCTCGGGGCGGCGGGCGAGCATCGACTCGGCGCCCAGGTCGACCCGCACGCCCGCGATCTCGCCGGGCAGCAGTTTGCCTCCGACCCGGCCGGCGGCCTCCAGCACGGTCACGCGCGCGCCCCGCCCGAGCAGCCGGTGGGCGGCGGCCAGCCCGGCGATACCGGCTCCGATGACGACGACATGCCCCGTGCGTGCACCCGTTGCGTTCATGTCCCCCACTCTCTCAGACGCCACTGACACTCCCGCCAGGGCCGGAGGTCCTGCGCACCGGGGGCCGTCGGCCGAACGTTCCGGCACGTCCGGGCGTCGTAGGGACGTCACCGGCAGCCGAGCCCTCGGGGGTAGCGCAAATGCGCACATCACGTTCCGCACGACCCGCATGCCCCGCCAGGGCCCTGGCGGGGATCCTGCTCGCCGCCTCCCTCGCCCTCGCCGGATGCGGCGCCGCGGACCACTCGGGCGGCGGTGCCTCGGCGAAGTCCGCGGCGAACGGCGCCGACGCCGGACCGGGCACGGCCGACAGTGCCGGGCCGGCGGCACCCAGGACACCGCGGCTCACCCAGAACGCGATCATCCGCACCGCGTCCCTCACCCTCCGGGTGAAGGACGTGCCCACGGCCCTGGACCGGGCCCGTGCCACCGCCGAGGACGCGGGCGGCTACGTCGGCAAGGAGAGCACCAGCCGGGACGCCGACGGCCAGGAGCACACCCGGGTCGTGCTGCGCGTACCCGGCGCGAAGTACGACGAGGTGCTCGCCGGGCTCCAGGGAGCGGGCCGGCTGATCAGCCGCACGGCCCAGGCGGAGAACGCCACCGACCAGGTGGTGGACGTCGGCAGCCGCGTCAGGTCGCAGCGGGCCAGCGTCGACCGGATCCGCACGCTGATGGCCCGGGCGACCAAGCTGAGCGATGTCGTCTCCCTGGAGGGAGAGTTGAGCAGCCGTCAGGCCGACCTGGAGGCGCTGCTGGCCCGGCAGGCATCGCTGAAGGACCGCACGAGCCTCGCCACCATCACGCTGTCGCTGTCCGGGACGCCGGCGAAGAAGGCGGCCGGTGACGGCTCCCCCGGCGTGGTGGACGCCCTGTCCGGCGGCTGGCGCGTGTTCGTGACCATGGTGCGCTGGATCGTCCTCGCGCTCGGCGCCGCCCTGCCGTTCGCGGCGTGCGCGGCGCTGCTGACGCTGCTGTGGCTGCGGGTCGTACGGCCCCGGCTGCCGCGCCGGCGGGAGTCCGCGCCCGCGATGACCGCGCTGGGCCCGCTGCCGTCGGCCCGCCCGGCGCCGGAACCTGCCGGGGAACGGCCGGACCGGGACTGAAATGCCCACGCCCCGTAGCGTGTTCCCATGAGCATGAGCGACGGGCGGGGCGGGACGGAACGACTGGTCGTGATCGGCGGCGACGCCGCGGGCATGTCCGCGGCGTCACAGGCACGCCGGCTGAAGGGGCCCGACGAACTGGAGATCGTGGCCTTCGAACGCGGCCACTTCACCTCCTTCTCGGCGTGCGGCATCCCGTACTGGGTGGGCGGCGACGTCCCCGAACGCGACGACCTGATCGCCCGCACGCCCGAGGAGCACCGGGCGCGCGCCATCGATCTGCGGCTGCGCACCGAGGTCATGGAGATCGACGTGGCCGGACAGCGGGTACGCGCGCGTGACGTCGATTCCGGCGCCGAGTCCTGGACGTCGTACGACAAACTCGTCATCGCGACCGGCGCGCGACCGGTCCGCCCCGGCCTGCCCGGCGCGGACGCCCCCGGGGTGCACGGCGTGCAGACCTTGGACGACGGCCAGGCCCTGCTGGACACGCTGGCACGCACGCGTGGCCGCAGGGCGGTCGTCGTCGGCGCCGGCTACATCGGCGTGGAGATGGCGGAGGCGCTGATCAACCGGGGCTTCGAGGTGACGGTCGTCAACCGCGGCAAGGAGCCCATGTCGACGCTCGACGCCGACATGGGCCGCCTGGTGCACCGGGCCATGGAGGGCCTCGGCATCACGATGGTGAACGACGCCGAGGTCACCAAGATCCTCACCGGAGAGGACGGCCGGGCCCGCGCGGTGGTCACGGAGGACGCCGAGTTCCCTGCGGACGTGGTGGTCCTCGGCATCGGTGTCCGTCCGGAGACCGCCCTCGCCAAGGGCGCGGGCCTCCCCCTCGGCGCCCACGGGGGCCTGCTCACCGACCTCGCGATGCGGGTACGCGGCCACGGGAACATCTGGGCGGGCGGCGACTGCGTGGAGGTGCTGAACCTGGTCTCCGGCCAGGACCAGTACGCCCCGCTCGGCACCCACGCCAACAAGCACGGCCAGGTCATCGGCACCAACGCCGGCGGCGGTTACGCCACCTTCCCGGGCGTGGTCGGCACGGCGGTCAGCAAGGTCTGCGACCTGGAGATCGCCCGCACCGGTCTGCGCGAGAAGGACGCCGACCGGGTGGGCCTGCGGTACGAGACGGTCACCATCGAGTCGACCAGCCGCGCCGGTTACTACCCGGGCGCCTCCCCGATGACGGTCAAGATGCTCGCCGAACGCCGCACGGGCCGGCTGCTCGGCGTCCAGATCGTCGGCAGGGAGGGTGCGGCGAAACGGGTCGACATCGCCGCGGTGGCGCTGACCGCGCGGATGACGGTGGAACAGATGACGGCCCTGGACCTGGGTTACGCCCCGCCCTTCTCCCCGGTGTGGGACCCGGTGCTGGTGGCGGCGAGAAAGGCGGTGGCGAGGGTACGCGCTTCCTAGGCCGTTCCGCTGATGCGCGGCAGCGCGGACACGGCCGCCGTCGGCTGCTCCGCGGCGGGCTTCGCGTGTGTGGCGGTCGGCCGGGCGGACCGGAGCCGGTAGCTCACCGCCTCGTCCAGGGTCACCGGCCGCTGCATCTGCGAGGCGAGCCGACCGGCCTCCTGGCCGAGCCGTGCGACATCCTCCCAGGGGAGTCGTACCACCAGAGACAGCTCGGCCTCTCCATCGGGCAGAGCATGCATCGCCGAAACCTGCGGAGCGTTCGTCATCGCCTGTCCTCACGTCGGTTGAGAACAGATACGGACATCCGCCCGGCGCCGTTCACCGGTTCGCCCGCCGGATCCCGGGCAGTACTTCTGTGTGGTCATCCCCGTCCATGACGTGAACCCGGTGCGCCGCACCCCCTGGGTGACGTACGCCCTCATCGCAGCGAACGTCCTGGTGTTCGTCAGCACGCCCGGCATAGCCGGTTCCGTGGCCGGCGGCAGCGACCTGGCGCAGTTGTGCCATCTGCAGGCCTTCATGGACCACTACGCGGCGGTCCCCAGAGAGCTGATCCACCACCGGATACCCGGCCTGGTCCCGACGGGCGGCGTCGGCGTGGGCCCGCAAGGCCCGGGCTGTGTCGTGGGACCGCCGCACTACCACAAGTCGCCGCCGCTGTCGGTCTTCACGGCGATGTTCCTGCACGGCAGCTGGCTGCACCTGCTCGGAAACATGCTCTTCCTGCTGATCTTCGGCAACAACGTCGAGGACCGGATGGGCCACATCCGCTTCTTCCTCTTCTACGTCGTCTGCGGTTACGCGGCGGGATACGGTTTCGCGCTGCTCAACGACACCTCGGGCGACCCGCTGATCGGCGCGTCCGGCGCGATCGCGGGCGTGCTCGGCGCCTATATCGTGCTGTGGCCGAGGGCACGGGTGTGGGTCCTCGTGCCGTTCCTGGTCTTCCTGCCGCTCCGGCTGCCCGCCTGGCTGGTGCTGGGCTTCTGGTTCGCGCTGCAGGCGGTGTACTCGTCCGGGCACGCGGTCACCGGCGCCGGAACCGTGGCGTACGCGGCGCACGTGGTCGGCTTCCTGGCCGGCATGCTGCTCGCCTGGCCGCTCAAGCCCGGCACGCCGCCCCCTCCGGAGACGCGCGGCCTGCTGTTCGGCAGGCGGGCGCGGCCCCGTTACACGTGGTGAGTCAGCGCGCGGTCGCGGTGTGGACGTAGTCCACGAGCCGGGTCAGCGCGTCCGGGTCGGTGTTCGGCATGACGCCGTGGCCCAGGTTGAAGACATGGCCCTCAAGACCGGCGGCCGCGTCCAGCACCTCGCGGGCCTTGGTCTCCACGGTGTCCTTGTCGGTGAACAGGACCGTCGGGTCGAGGTTGCCCTGGAGCGCCTTGCCGGGGCCGACGCGGCGCTGCGCCTCGTCCAGCGGGACGCGCCAGTCGACACCGACGACGTCCGCGCCGGCCTCGCCCATGAGCTTCAGCAGCTCACCGGAGCCGACACCGAAGTGGATGCGCGGGACGCCGTAGCCGGAGACGGCCTCGAAGACCTTCGCGGAGGCGGGCATGACCGAGCGCCGGTAGTCCGCCGGGGCGAGGGCGCCGACCCAGGAGTCGAAGAGCTGGACCGCGCTCGCGCCGGCCTCGATCTGCACCTTGAGGAAGGTGGCCGTGATGTCGGCCAGGCGGTCCAGCAGGTCGGCCCAGAGCTCGGGGTCGCCGTACATCATCGCCTTGGCGTTCTCGAACGTGCGCGAGGGACCGCCCTCGACCAGGTAGCTCGCGAGGGTGAAAGGCGCGCCGGCGAAACCGATCAGCGGGGTCGCGCCCAGCTCCTTGGTGAGCAGGCCGATCGCCTCGGCGACGTAGGGGACGTCCTCGGGGGTGAGGTCGCGCAGCCGGGCCAGGTCGGCGCGGGTGCGGATGGGGTCGTCGACGACCGGGCCGACGCCCGGCTTGATGTCGAGGCCGAGGCCGATCGCCTTCAGCGGGACGACGATGTCGCTGTAGTAGATCGCCGCGTCCACGTGGTGCCGGCGCACCGGCTGCAGCGTGATCTCGGTGACCAGTTCGGGCCGCGTGCAGGACTCGAGCATGGGGATGCCCTCGCGCACCTTGAGGTACTCGGGCAGGGAGCGGCCGGCCTGGCGCATGAACCACACCGGGGTGTGCGGCACGGGTTCGCGCCTGCACGCCTTGAGGAAGGCGCTGTCGTACGTCGCTGTCGGCTGCATGCTGGTGTTGGCGGTCACGGGGCAAGTTTCGCATGCCGCGGGATCGGGCCCCCGCCCGGTGTCAGGGTCGCCGGTGCACGGCACGACTGCCCGCGGCCACCTGCTGTGTCTTGCCCTGCACAAAGCCGCGGTTCCCCTTACTCTTCCCCGCATGGCTGCGGCTCACGGACGAATGTCGGACAGCGCTGACGGATTGGACGACGTGAAGGACACCGAGGAGGCGGACCGGCGTTCCGGTACTCCGGACCCGCCGGTTTTCCGGGCCGCGGTCGACGCCCTGCGCAGCAGCCGGCTGCGGCCGCAGGTCGAGGTGGAACCCACGCCCGCCCCGCAGCGGCTCGCCCCGTACGCCTACGCGCTGGAGGCCGTGGTGATCGACGGCGAGCAGGAGCTGGCCGACGGACGGCTGGTGCTGCTGCACGACCCGGCGGGGCACGACGCCTGGCGCGGGACCTTCCGCCTGGTGACGCTGGTGCGCGCGGAGCTGGAGGCGGAGATGGCCGCCGATCCGCTGCTGCCCGAGGTGTGCTGGTCGTGGCTGACCGGGGCGCTGCAGGCGCGGGGGCTCGGTTACGGCGAGCCGAGCGGGACGATCACGCGCGCGAGCTCGCACTACTTCGGCGGGCTGGCCGAGCGTCCGGCGGCCTCGCAGATCGAGATCCGGGCGTCCTGGACGCCCCGCGAAGGGCTCGGCGGGGTGCCGGACACGGCCTCCCATCTGGCCTCCTGGTGCGATCTGCTGGCCCAGGTCGCGGGGCTGCCGCCGGCCGGTCCGGGCGACGCCTCGGTGGTGACGCTGCCACAGCGCAGGGGCCCGCAGTCACGGTGAGCGAACCGGTCGGACCGGGGTTTCATCCGCACGGGCGCCTTATTGACCATCTCTTTGTCGATACGGCCACTTTCCGTCCCCGAATCGCATCGGCTTGAACCGACTCGATCTTCCGATGATCGATCGCGCGTCCGAATTGCACAGATTGTTACTCACTAGATCGTGATCATTCTCTAAAGGCGGACGAGTTTGCTGCCGAAGACGACTGTGACCTTGAAAGCACGGTTCGTCCCGGCTTCTTCCCCACAAGCCGGCCCCGTCCCCCCACCCAGGAGGCCTGGTGTCCGTTCTCCTCGAGCAGCCCGCAAGCCTGGTCGCCTACCGCCCGAACAAGCCGACCGCCATGGTGGTCGTGGCCGACCCGCGCGTCCGTTCCACCGTCACCCGCCATCTGTGGGCGCTCGGCGTGCGCGATGTCATCGAAGCCTCGTCCATCGCGGAGGCTCGTCCCCGCATCGGCAACCCGCGCGACATCTGTGTCGCCGACGTCCACCTGCCCGACGGCTCCGGCCTGACCCTGCTGTCCGAGACCCGCGCCGCGGGCTGGCCCAACGGGCTGGCGCTGTCCGCGGCCGACGACATCGGGGCGGTGCGCAACGCGCTGGCGGGCGGGGTCAAGGGGTACGTCGTCACCGGCACCCGCACCAACCTCGGCCTGCCCTCCCGGCCCGGCGCCGCTCCCCTCGGCGCCGCCCGGATGCACCGCCGCCCCCCGGGTGCCCCGAGCCACCCGGGCGGCTACCGCGAGCTGTCCGGCCGCGAGGTCGAGGTGCTGCGGCTGGTCGCGGAGGGCCAGTCGAACAAGGCGATCGGCGTCTCCATGGGCCTGTCCGCCCTGACCGTCAAGAGCCACCTCGCCCGTATCGCCCGCAAGCTGGGCACGGGCGACCGGGCCGGCATGGTGGCCGTGGCGCTGCGCACGGGGATCATCCACTGAGCCGGCTGGAGCAGCGGACGGTTCACTCACGTGAACCGCGTCTTTCACCGGCCTGGCTTGGTTTAGTCCCACCGGGGCGCGCGGGCCGGTGGGGCGGAGGTGGCGGGGCGGGGACACCCCCCGAAAAACGATAA
>NZ_JBSFJZ010000037.1:0-106856 GCF_053598315.1 Streptomyces sp. NPDC001153 | reverse complement strand
CTTCCCTTCGGTGTTTCCGACTCTATCAGATCTTTTCTCGATCCGATTTCCTCGGTGCTTTCCAGGTTCCCGCTCTCGCGTTTCCCTTTCCGGCGGTTCCGACTCTATCAGATCCTTTCGGCGTCTGACTCCCAGTCAGGGGGCTTGTCTTCCCGGCCGTTGGGCCGTTCCGACGAGTGAGACTTTAGCGGATTCCCTGCTCCCGAGCTAATCGGGGGCGGCGCCCTTTCGAACGCGGATTCCTCATTCCGTAAATACGCATGACAAAGCAGTCGACACCTGAGCATCGATTGCTTGTTGGTACTTGCGGAGTGGCTGTCCGGGGACCGACCTAGATCGGCGCTCACGTCGGACAACCCGGAGAACACTACGGATCGGCGTGTCGTGTGTCAACTCTTGCGCTGGGAGCACTCCGGAGGCGTACGCTGATCGGTATGACGACGCGTACGTGTACCCAGCTCTGGTGGGCCGCCTGACGGCGGCCGTACTCACGTATGCATCCAACGGCCGCCGCTTCGGCGGCCGTTCTCGTATCTCCTCCGGACTCCGGGGGCCGGCCGCAGGAGCGGCGGTCCCGACCAGGAGGTGGAGTGGAGATGAAGCGGGTCTTCAGCGGGATTCAGCCGACCGGGAACCTGACGCTGGGCAACTACCTGGGAGCCCTGCGGCGCTGGGTCGAGACGGACCAGCACCAGGCCGACTCGGTGTTCTGTGTCGTGGATCTGCACGCGCTGACGGTGGACCAGGATCCGGCGCGATTGCGCAGGCTCAGTCGGCAGACGGCGACGCTGATGCTGGCGGCCGGGCTGGATCCCGAGGTGTGCACGGTGTTCCTGCAGAGCCATGTCGACGAGCACACGAGGCTGTCGTACCTGCTGGAGTGCGTGGCGACCGACGGTGAGATGCGTCGGATGATCCAGTACAAGGAGAAGACCGCGAAGGTGCGGGAGCGCGGCGGGACGGTGCGGCTGTCGCTGCTGACGTATCCGGTGCTGATGGCGGCGGACATCCTGGGGTACGGCGCGGACGAGGTGCCGGTCGGGGACGACCAGGTGCAGCATGTCGAGCTGGCGCGGGATCTGGCGGTGCGGTTCAACCAGCGGTACGGCCACACGTTCGTGGTGCCGAAGGCGACCCGGCCGGCGGTCGCGGCGCGGGTGATGAACCTGCAGAACCCGAGGTCGAAGATGGGGAAGTCGGACGACTCCGGGCTGGGGGTCGTCTATCTGCTCGACGAGCCGGACGACATGCGGAAGAAGGTCATGCGCGCGGTCACCGACAGCGGGCGGGACGTGGAGTACGCCCCGGAGGGACGGCCGGGGGTCGCGAACCTGCTGGAGATTCTCGCTGCGTGCATGGGTGGGAACCCTGAGTCACTGGCAGACGTTTACGACTCGTACGGCGCCTTGAAGAAGGACACCGCTGAGGCGGTGGTGGAGGTCCTCAGGCCCGTGCAGGCCAGGCACAGGGAGCTGTGCGCGGATCCTGCCTATGTGGAGGGGGTGCTGCGGGATGGTGCGGAGAAGGCGAGGGCGATGGCCCGGCCGACCGTCGACGCGGCCTACCGGGCGATCGGGCTGTTGCCGCCGGTGTTCGATACGGCGTTGAGCGGGGCCGGGCGTTAGGGCCTGCTCGCGTGGGCTCCGGCGGAGCCGGTGGGGCTTGTGCGTGCGGGGGCGGGCGGCTACCGGTGAGCCGTCGCCCCCGGCGCCCGGTCAGTCCTTCTTGCCGGAGGCGAGTTCGCGGCTGCGGTCGCGGGCGGCTTCGAGGGCGGCGATGAGGGCGGCTCGTACGCCGTGGTTCTCCAGTTCGCGGATGGCGTTGATCGTGGTGCCCGCCGGGGAGGTGACGTTCTCGCGGAGCTTGACGGGGTGTTCGCCGCTGTCGCGGAGCATCACGGCGGCGCCGATCGCGGACTGGACGATGAGGTCGTGGGCCTTGTCGCGGGGCAGGCCGAGCAGGATGCCCGCGTCCGTCATGGCCTCGACCAGATAGAAGAAGTACGCGGGTCCGGAGCCGGACAGGGCGGTGCAGGCGTCCTGCTGGGTCTCGGGGACGCGGAGTGTCTTGCCGACGGCACCGAAGATCTCCTCGGCGTGCGCGAGGTGCTCCTCGGTGGCGTGGCTGCCGGCGGAGATGACCGACATGGCCTCGTCGACGAGGGCGGGGGTGTTGGTCATGACGCGGACGACCGGGGTGCCTGCGGTCAGGCGCTCCTCGAAGAAGGAGGTGGGGATGCCGGCGGCGCCGCTGATGACCAGGCGGTCGGCGGGGACGTGCGGGGCGAGCTCGTCCAGAAGGGTGCCCATGTCCTGCGGCTTGACCGTGAGGATGAGGGTGTCTGCGGTCTTGGCGGCTTCGGTGTTGCTGACCGGGCTGACTGCGTAGCGGGTGCGGAGTTCTTCGGCGCGTTCGGGGCGGCGGGCGGTGACCAGGAGGTCGGCGGGGGCCCAGCCGGCCCGGATCATTCCGCTGAGCAGGGCTTCGCCGATCTTGCCGGTGCCGAGGACTGCGACTTTCTGGCTCATGGGGTCATCCTCGCACCGGGCCGTGAGGGTGCGGGGGCTTGTCCGGCAGGCGGAACGCGGGCGGGAGGCCGTCCGGCGCCGTGGGATCGGCGAAGGGCGATCAGGCCGTGCGGCGCCGGAGGGTGGCCGCGCCGAGGACCAGGACCAGCAGCGCGCAGCCGGCCACGATCAGGACGTCGCGGACGAAGGTCGCGGTCATGTCCGTGTGGTGCAGGACCTGGTTCATGCCGTCGACGGCGTACGACATCGGCAGGACGTCGGAGATGCCCGTGAGGACGGGGTGCATGTCGGACCGGGGAGTGAACAGGCCGCAGAGGAGGAGCTGGGGGAAGATCACCGCGGGCATGAACTGGACCGCCTGGAACTCCGAGGCGGCGAAGGCCGAGACGAACAGCCCGAGGGCCGTGCCGAGCAGGGCGTCGAGGAGGGCGACGAGGAGCAGCAGCCAGGCCGAGCCGGTGACGTCGAGGCCGAGCACCCACAGGGCGAGTCCGGTGGCGAGGGCGGACTGGACGATGGCGAGCGCGCCGAAGGCGAGGGCGTAGCCGGCGATGAGGTCGGCCTTGCCGAGGGGCATGGCGAGGAGGCGTTCGAGGGTGCCGGAGGTGCGTTCGCGCAGGGTGGCGATGGAGGTGACCAGGAACATCGTGATCAGCGGGAAGATGCCGAGCAGGGAGGCGCCGATGTTGTCGAAGGTGCGGGGACTGCCGTCGAAGACATAGCGCAGCAGGATCAGCATCAGGCAGGGGACGACGATCATCAGCGCGATGGTGCGCGGGTCGTGGCGGAGCTGACGCAGGACCCGGGCGGCGGTGGCGGTGGTGCGGCCTGTGTTGATGACACCGGTCGGGGCCGGAGCGGGCGTGGTGCTGGTGATGCTTGTCGTGCTCATCGGGTGTTCTCCTTGGGGCGGGCTGCCGCTGCTGCCTCGTCGACGAGGTGGAGGAATGCGGCCTCGACGGTGTCGCTGCCGGTGCGGGTGCGCAGGGCGTCCGGGGAGTCGTCCGCGAGGATCTCGCCCTGGCGCATGAGGAGGAGGCGGTGGCAGCGCTCGGCCTCGTCCATGACATGGGAGGAGACGAGGAGGGTGGCGCCGCGGGTGGCGGCGATGTCGTGGAAGAGGTGCCACAGGTCGCGGCGCAGGACGGGGTCGAGGCCGACGGTGGGTTCGTCCAGGACGAGGAGTTCGGGGGCGCCGAGCAGGGCCACGGCCAGTGAGACCCGGCTGCGCTGGCCGCCGGAGAGGTTGCCGGCGAGGGCGTCGGTGTGACTGGTGAGGTCGACGTCGGTGATGGCCCGGGTGACGTGTTCGTGGCGGCGTTCGGCGGCTGCGCGGCCGGGGTCGAGGATCGCGGCGAAGTACTCGAGGTTCTGGCGGACGGTCAGGTCGTCGTAGACGGAGGGGTTCTGGGTGACATAGCCGATGCGCGTGCGCAGGGCGGGGTGGCCGGCCGGGTGGCCGAGGACCTGAAGGGTGCCGGTGACCTTGGCCTGGGTGCCCACGATCGAGCGCATGAGGGTCGACTTGCCGCAACCGGAAGGGCCGAGCAGGCCGGTGACCTGGCCGCGGGGGACCGCGAAGGCGAGGTGGTGGAGGACTGTGCGGGGGCCGCGGATGACGGTGAGGTCGTGGGCTTGGACGGCCGCGGTGGAAGCCTCGGGGGGCGGGGCCGGCATGTAATTCATCATGCGATGAATAATGTGCCTGGAGGGTCTGCGCGTCAAGGGGCCGGCCGGGCACACAGACGGAAGCGGCGGCCGGGACGAACCCGGCCGCCGCTCCGGGCGGGCTTCTCGGCTGCTCAGGACTTGGCGGCGACGAGCAGGAGTACGTCGTAGGTCTCCTCGACCATGCCGTCCGGGAAGACCATCAGCAGATGGGCGCGCTCTTCTTCGAGGAAGGCGGTTCTGCGGTCCTCGGGCGTGAGGAGGAACGCCGAGTGGCTGCCGATGTTCGCCAGGTGGGTGTCGACGGTGACGCGGCGGCTCCAGCGGACCTCCCGACGGCGGAAGCGGAGACGGCCGCTGGGGTCGGCCAGCTCTGTGCGGCTGCCGTCCCGCTTCTGGGCGGCGATGTCCACGCCCAGGAAGCGGCCGATACGAACGGCGGCCTCGGCGTGCCACTCGACGTCCAGGGCGTCGCCGTTCCACCACAGCGCCAGCGCACCGCCCGGCCGCAGCACCCGCAGCGCCTCCGGCACCGAGCGGGCGGTGTCGGTCCAGTGCCAGGCCTGGGCGTAGGTGATGAAGTCGGCCTGGGCGTCGGCGATGGGGAGGGCGTTGCCGTTGCCGCGGACGATCGGGAGATGCGGCAGCCCGCGGCGGAACTCGGCGGTCATGCCCTCACCGGGTTCGACGGCGAGCACGTCGGCGCCGCGGGCCCGTAGGAGGGCGGTCGCGATACCGGTACCGGCCCCGACGTCCACGACCCTGGCACCGGACAGCGACCGGCCGGCCAGTTCCTCGACGGCGTCGAAGAGGGCGGGCGGGTAGGAAGGGCGGTTCGCGGCGTACTGGGCGGCGGCGGAGTTGAAGGAGTGCGCGCGGGCCGTGGGAGAGGACGGGGGCGTCGGTGAGGGCGGTTGCGTCACGGTCATACGGCCATGGTGGGGGCGGCGGGGAGGTGACGTCAGCGGGTTTTCGGCGCCGTCCGACCACGGGGCCAGGCGTCGCCGGCGGCACATCCGCTGTCCACGGCGAGCCCCTGGCGCCGGCCCCTGGTGACCATGGGAGACAGGCGTCACCGGCGCCTCTTCATCTCACCCCCGCGGGCGCCGTCGCCGGCCCCTGCTGACCGCCGGAGGCTCGTGTCACCGGCGTCGTTTCTTCTTCGACGGGTTGCCGGTGCGGCGGGAGGTTCGGCGGTCGTACTCCTCGCGGGCCTTGTCGTACTCCTCGCGGTGCAGTTTCTCGCCCGGGGCCTCGGTGAGGGAGCGGAGGAAGCAGGCGAGGAGGGAGCCGACGAAGCCGATGGCGAGCAGGCCGCGCAGGGAGGCCTGGCGCTGTGGGTCGTGGCGCTTGTCGAAGCCCTCCCAGGTGTTGCGGAAGGCGAGGGCGCTGCAGATCGCGAACATGGCGATGATCAGTACGGTGACGAAGGAGCCGGTGTCGGCGATCTGGAGGCCCTCGTAGGCGAGGCGGAGGACCAGGCAGGAGGCGACGGCCGCGGCGAGGGAGCCGACGGCGACGCCGACGCGGCGGGCCGCGTAGCCGTTGTCGTGGTTCACCCAGGTGGTGCCGAAGAAGCGGAGGGGCTCCGGGCGGGGCCCGCCGCCCTGGGCCGTGCCGTCCGAGGAGCCCGCCGAGGTGTCCGGGGTGCCGGTTTCGTCGCTCACGGAACGATTATGGCGCCGGGCGGGGGCGGGCTCCCGGTGGGGTCAGGCGCAGCGCGAGGCGACGTAGCCGTCGCTGCCGGTCTGGACGTAGGCGTCGGACACGTACTCGCCGCTGTCGATGTTGTCCCAGATGTTCGACGTGCCGTAGGGCCCCGTCACGGTCGTGCCCGGGGTCTGGCAGAAGATCGGTACGCGGATCCCCTCGGTGAGGACCCGGACGATGCTGTAGTTGGTGCCGGGGCCGCTGCGGACGTTCAGGCGGACACCCGGGGCGACCGGGTAGGTGTGGACGCCCGACTCCGGGGTGAAAGACTCGCTCTCGCCGCCGCTCGCGGCTTCCATGTGCTCGACAGACATGACAGACCTCCCCCGCTCGGCCCCACGACTGTGATGGGGCCCGTTGTTTCCCTCGAATCGCGTTCTGAAACACGCGTGTGCGTAACTCGCGCGCGAAGGCTAGCAAGCCGCCTCTGTCTCGCACGAGTCATCGACTAGGCTCCGTGCGTCGCGCGCGCGGACGAACAGCACGGGGGTGGTCCATGACGCCACAGCGCAGCACCGGAGCGGGCGCGGAAGCGGAACTTCCCGAATACGCCGGTCACTACCACCTGGAGTCCTGCCTGGGGTCCGGGGGCATGGGCGTGGTGCATCTGGCCCGCAGCACCTCCGGACTGAGGCTCGCGGTGAAGGTCGTACACGCCGAGTTCGCGAGAGACCGCGAGTTCAGAGGCCGTTTCCGGCAGGAGGTGGCGGCGGCCCGGAGGGTGAGCGGCGCCTTCACCGCGCCCGTCGTCGATGCCGACCCGGAGGCCGAACGGCCCTGGATGGCCACGCTGTTCATCCCCGGTCCGACTCTCTCCGAGTACGTGAAGCGGAACGGGCCGATGCCGGCGGCCCAGTTGCGGCGGCTCATGGCCGGTCTCGCCGAGGCGTTGCGTGACATCCATCGGGTGGGGGTCGTGCACCGGGATCTCAAGCCGAGCAATGTGCTGCTGGCCGAGGACGGGCCGAAGGTCATCGACTTCGGCATCTCCCGGCCGAAGGACAGTGAACTGCGCACCGAGACGGGCAAGTTGATCGGTACGCCGCCGTTCATGGCACCGGAGCAGTTCCGGCGGCCCCGGGAAGTGGGGCCGGCGGCGGACATCTTCGCCCTCGGGTCGGTGATGGTGCACGCGGCGACCGGGCGGGGGCCGTTCGACTCCGACAGCCCCTATGTCGTCGCGTATCAGGTGGTGCACGACGAGCCGGATCTGACCGGGGTGCCGGAGAGCCTCGCCCCGCTGGTGCTGCGGTGTCTCGCCAAGGAGCCCGAGGACCGGCCCACTCCCGACGAGCTGATGCGTGAGCTGCGGTCGGTGGCGGCCTCGTACGACACGCAGGCGTTCATACCGGCGCAGCGCACCGGGGACGACGCGCCGGCGCAGCAACCCTCCGTCGCCGAGCCGGTGCCCGGCTCCCGCCGCCGCTTCGGCGGGCGCGCGGCCCTCGGCGCCGGGGCGCTCGTCCTTGCCCTTGCCCTGGGTGGTGTGCTCACCGGGCTGCTGCGCGCCGGCGACGACGGTGTTCCCGTGGCCAAGGAGACCAGCGCCCCCACCACCGCCGCCGGGTTCTCCGCGTGGCACGCCAAGCCCATCGGGAAGGGCTCGGGGATGCCTCAATGCGTCCACGGGGCCGGGCGGTTGCTCTGCTTCCGTTCCGGCCTGGCGTTCGCCCTCGATCCCGCGGACGGCTCCCTCCTGTGGCGGCGGCCGGTCGCCGAGGAACGGACCAGCGACGCTCCCGCTCTCTCGGGCGGCCTCCTGCTGCTGCCCACGGACGGCGGCCGGCGAGTCGTGGCACTCGATCCCGCCTCGGGCAGGCCGCGTTGGCAACGGGCCATGCCCGCGAACACGGGGATACGGTTCATCGGGTCCATGCTCCTGGTCACCGGCACGGACGGGGCGGTCACCGGGGTGGCCGGGGCGACGGGAGAGACCAAGTGGCATCGCCGGGTGTCCGGGAGTACGACCCCTCTTCTGTCCTCGTACGACGGTGACCCGCTGGCCTATGCGACCAGCGCCTCGGCGCAAGGGGCGGACACGCTGGTCACGGCCCTGGACCCGCAGACCGGTGCCGTGCGGTGGGAAGCGCGGCTGAAGGGCCTGCTGCGGCCCATCGGCAGCCAGGGCCATTCCCTGTTCCTGCTGGCCCTCGACACCGTCTCGGGGGACGCGAAGGCCGTCGTCCGATACACACCGGCCGTGAAGGCCATGCGCCGCGTCGCTCTGTCCGTCCCGCTCACGGCACCCCACGCCGACGTACGCGGCGATGTCGTGCATCTGCTGGCGACCGGCGGCTCACTGGACGCCGTCGACCTCGGCACGGGCAAGTGGCTGTGGCACACCGAAACATCCGTGAGCCGCGGTTCGGTGCCGATCGCCTCCGCCGACCACGTCTACTTCACCGCTCCCGACGGGCGCCTGCTCGCCGTCGACGCACGCGACGGAAGCCTGGTGGGGCAGACACCGCCGCGGCTCGGTACGGACGCGGGCGAGGTCTCCGCCGCCCTGCCCAGCCCGCTGCTCGTCGGCACGCGTGTCTACGCCGCCTCCCCCGACGGAACCGTCTTCGCCGTGGACGGACGCGACCCGAAGGCCTGGTGACAGACGCCACCCGAGGACCTGGTGACATGCGAAGGGGCCGCCCCCGCGCCGGAGGCGGCCCCTGTCAGGTCGCTGCTCAGCCGAGCCTGGTGACGTCCCGCACCGCGCCCTTGTCGGCGCTGGTGGCCATCGCGGCGTAGGCGCGGAGGGCGGCGGAGACCTTGCGGTCCCGGTTCCTGGGGGCGTAGACGCCGTTCAGGGCCTGGTCGCGGCGGGCGAGTTCGGCCTCGTCGACGAGCAGTTCGATGGTGCGGTTCGGGATGTCGATGCGGATGCGGTCGCCGTCCTGGACCAGGGCGATGGTGCCGCCGGAGGCCGCCTCGGGGGAGGCGTGGCCGATGGACAGGCCGGAGGTGCCGCCGGAGAAGCGGCCGTCGGTGATCAGGGCGCAGGTCTTGCCCAGGCCGCGGCCCTTCAGGTACGAGGTCGGGTAGAGCATCTCCTGCATGCCGGGGCCGCCCTTGGGGCCCTCGTAGCGGATGACGACGACGTCGCCGTCCTTGACCTCGTGGGTGAGGATGCGCTGGACGGCCACCTCCTGGGACTCGCAGACGACCGCCGGGCCCTCGAAGGTCCAGATCGACTCGTCGACGCCGGCCGTCTTCACCACGCAGCCGTCGACGGCCAGGTTGCCCTTGAGGACCGCCAGGCCGCCGTCCTTGGAGTACGCGTGCTCGACGGAGCGGATGCAGCCGCCCTCCGCGTCCTCGTCCAGGGCCTCCCAGCGCTCGGACTGGGAGAAGGCCTCGGCGGAGCGGACGCAGCCCGGTGCCGCGTGCCACAGCTCCACCGCCTCCGGCGACGGCGAGCCGCCGCGGACGTCCCAGGTCTTCAGCCAGTCGGCCAGCGACGGGCTGTGGACGGCGTGGACGTCCTCGTTGAGCAGGCCCGCGCGGTGGAGTTCGCCGAGCAGGGCCGGGATGCCGCCGGCGCGGTGCACGTCCTCCATGTAGTACGTGCGGTTCTTCGCGACGTTGGGAGCCACCTTCGCCAGGCACGGCACCCGGCGTGAGACGGCGTCGATCTGCTCCAGGCCGAAGGGGACGCCGGCCTCCTGGGCGGCGGCCAGCAGGTGCAGGATCGTGTTGGTGGAGCCGCCCATCGCGATGTCCAGGGCCATGGCGTTCTCGAAGGCCTGGAAGGTGGCGATGTTGAGCGGGAGGACCGTGTCGTCGTCCTGCTCGTAGTAGCGGCGGGTGAGGTCCATGACCGTGCGGGCGGCGTCGACGTAGAGCTGCTTGCGCGCGGTGTGGGTGGCGAGGACCGAGCCGTTGCCGGGCAGGGACAGGCCGATCGCCTCGGTCAGGCAGTTCATCGAGTTGGCGGTGAACATGCCGGAACAGCTGCCGCAGGTCGGGCAGGCGTTCTCCTCGATGCGGAGGATGTCCTCGTCGGAGATCTTGTCGTTGACGGCGTCGGAGATCGCGTCGACCAGGTCGAGCGTGCGGACCGTGCCGTCGACCAGGGTGGCGCGGCCGGACTCCATCGGGCCGCCGGAGACGAAGACCGTCGGGATGTTCAGGCGCAGGGCCGCCAGCAGCATGCCCGGGGTGATCTTGTCGCAGTTGGAGATGCAGACCAGGGCGTCGGCGCAGTGGGCCTCGACCATGTACTCCACCGAGTCCGCGATCAGGTCGCGGGAGGGCAGGGAGTACAGCATGCCGCCGTGGCCCATGGCGATGCCGTCGTCCACGGCGATCGTGTTGAACTCGCGCGGGATGCCGCCCGCCTCCTTGATCGCCTCGCTGACGATCCGGCCGACCGGCTGGAGGTGGGTGTGGCCCGGCACGAACTCGGTGAAGGAGTTCGCGACCGCGATGACCGGCTTCCGGCCGATGTCCGCACCGGGTACACCGGAGGCGCGCATAAGGGCGCGGGCGCCCGCCATGTTGCGGCCGTGGGTGACTGTGCGGGACCTCAGCTCGGGCATCGTCGCTCGCTCCTCGAATGACCTTCTGGCAATGGGTCCAGAGAGTTCTGGCTGTCTACGAGACTACGCCGCCACTCCAAGGACTGGACACGGTTGTCCGGAATGCGGGACGCGCGTTTCACCTGTCCGTGAGGTCACCGGCCGGGGAGGTCACCAGCCGGTGAAGTCACCTGTCCGTGAGGTGGTGCTGTACGACGGGGGCGACGCGCGCGATGATCTGCTCCAGGTCCGCCGACGCCAGCGGCTCCAGTTTGATCACGTAACGCATCATCGCCACACCCACCAGCTGCGCGGCGGCCAGCTCGGCGCGCAGCTCCCGGTCCGGCAGATCCACCTGGGCGGCGACACGGCGCAGCAGCTGGGAGGCGATCAGGCGGCGGAACACGGCCGCGGCGGTCTCGTTGTTGACGGCGGACCGGACGATCGCGAGGAGCGGCGTACGGGTCGTGGGGTTCTCCCAGACACCGAAGATGAAGCGGGTCAGCCGCTCCCCCACCCCGTCCAGCGGGCCGGCGGCCAGCGCCTCGGGGGCGTGCAGCGCGGGCGCGAAGGCCACCGCGATGGCCGCTTCGAAGACCTGCTCCTTGGTGCCGAAGTAGTGGTGGACCAGCGCGGAGTCCACGCCGGCCGCCTTGGCGATGCCGCGCACGGACGTCTTCTCGTACCCGCGCTCGGAGAACTCCTCGCGGGCGGCGGCGAGGATCCGGTCACGGGTGTCGCCGGACTCGGCACGCGGGGGGCGGCCCCTTCTGCGGGCGCCCGGTTCACGGGTCTCGTTCATCGCCGGGGCACCCGTACCGCCGACGCCAGGTGTTTGCGGGTGAAGGCCAGGGCCTCGGCGAGGTCGGCCTCGCGCTCGGCGCCGGACATCGCACGCCGGGTGTTGACCTCGATGACGACATGGCCGTCGAACCCGGAGAGGGTCAGGTGCTCCAGCAGCTCGGCGCAGGGCTGGGTGCCACGGCCCGGCACCAAGTGCTCGTCCTTGGCCGAGCCCCGCCCGTCGGCGAGGTGGACGTGCCCGAGCCGGTCGCCCATGCGGTCGATCATCTCCAGGGCGTCCGTACGCGCCGTCGCCGTGTGGCTGAGATCGATCGTGAAGTGCCGGTAGTCGTGCCGGGTGACATCCCAGTCCGGGGCGTAGGCGAGCATCTCGCGGTCGCGGTAGCGCCACGGGTACATGTTCTCGACGGCGAACCGTACCTCCGTCTCGTTCGCCATCCGCCAGATGCCGTCGACGAAGTCGCGCGCGTACTGCCGCTGCCAGCGGAAGGGCGGGTGTACGACGACGGTGGAGGCACCCAGCTTCTCGGCGGCCGCCCGGGCCCGCTGCAGCTTGGTCCAGGGGTCCGTCGACCAGACCCGCTGGGTGATCAGCAGGCAGGGGGCGTGGACGGCCAGGACCGGGATGCCGTGGTAGTCCGACAGGCGGCGCAGCGCCTCGATGTCCTGGCTGACCGGGTCGGTCCACACCATGACCTCGACGCCGTCGTAGCCGAGGCGCGCGGCGATCTCGAAGGCCGTCGCGGTGGACTCCGGGTACACGGAGGCCGTCGACAGCGCGATACGCACGTCCCTTGGTTCAGCCACGTCCGTCACCATACGGTGTGCGGTGGTGCTGGTGTTGGGTGCCTGTTCGCCTTTGTGAGCTTTGCCATTCGGGCGGGTGCGGCGTGGTCGTGGTCGCCCGCGCCCACGCCGCGGAGCCGCATGTCGCACACAGCCCCGCACCCCGTCGAGGCCCTAATCGGACCCCATGTGATCGAGCCGCCGGAGAATCACGCCCTCACGCAGGGCCCACGGGCAGATCTCCAGGTTCTCCACCCCGAACAGGTCCATCGCCCCCTCGGCCACCAGCGCCCCCGCCAGCAGCTGGCCGGCGCGGCCGTCGGACACACCGGGAAGCTCGGCACGCTGCTCCACCGTCATGCCGGCCAGGCGCGGGACCCAGGCCTCCAGGGACTCGCGCTTGAGTTCGCGCTGCACGTAGAGGCCCTCGGCGCTGCGGGCCGCGCCGGCGATACGGGCGAGCTGCTTGAAGGTCTTGGACGTGGCGACCACGTGGTCGGGAGCGCCGAAGCGGCTGAATTCACCGACCGTGCGGGCGATCTCGGTACGGACGTGGCGGCGCAGGGCGCGCACGGCCTCGGGGGTGGGCGGGTCGCCGGGCAGCCAGCCCGCGGTGAGCCGGCCGGCGCCGAGTGGCAGGGAGACGGCGGCGTCCGGCTCCTCGTCTATGCCGTAGGCGATCTCCAGGGAGCCGCCGCCGATGTCCAGGACCAGCAGCTTTCCGGCGGACCAGCCGAACCAGCGGCGGACGGCGAGGAAGGTCAGGCGGGCCTCCTCGGGACCGGCCAGCACCTGAAGTCGTACGCCGGTCTCCTCCTCCACGCGCGCGAGGACCTCGTCGGCGTTGGTGGCTTCCCGGACGGCGGAGGTCGCGAACGGCAGCAGGTCCTCGACGCCCTTGTCCTCGGCGGCCTGGAGCGCGTCCTGGACCACTGCGACCAGCTTGTGGATGCCGCCCTCGTCGATGGCACCGCTGTCGTCGAGCAGTTGGGCCAGCCGAAGTTCGGCCTTGTGCGAATGCGCGGGCAGCGGGCGCGCGCCGGGGTGGGCGTCCACCACCAGCAGATGCACCGTGTTCGAACCCACGTCCAGGACACCGAGTCTCATATACGGAACGCTACTGCCAGATCGCCCGCCGACGGTCCCCGGAGCGGTCCTCGGCCACTTACCCTGGACATGTGCCAAAGACGAAAAAGGCGAAGGACCACAAATCCTCCACGGGATCGAAGGATTCTGCGCAGGCGAAGGCGTCGTCCGTGTCCAAGAAGTCCACGAAGGCCCAGAAGGCCCCGCAGGTGAGCGACGAGAAGGGGCTCGACTTCGCGCGTGCCTGGGTGGAGTTTCCTGATCCTGCGGACGACGAGCAGGTCTTCCGCTGTGATCTGACATGGCTGACCTCTCGCTGGAACTGCATCTTCGGCAGCGGCTGCCAGGGCATCCAGGCGGGCCGCGCGGACGACGGGTGCTGCTCGCTGGGCGCGCACTTCTCGGACGAGGACGACGAGAAGCGGGTCGCCGAGCATGTGGCACGGCTCACGCCGGAGATCTGGCAGCACCACGCCGAGGGCACCCGGAACGGCTGGGTCTCCAAGGACGAGGAGGGCTCCCGCCAGACCCGTCCCTACCAGGGCTCCTGCATCTTCCAGAACCGGCCCGGCTTCGCCGGCGGCGCGGGCTGCTCGCTGCACATCCTCGCGCTGCGGGAGGGCCGGGAGCCGCTGGAGACCAAGCCGGACGTGTGCTGGCAACTGCCGATCCGGCGGACCTACGACTGGATCGACCGCCCCGACGACACGCGGGTCCTGCAGGTGTCGATCGGCGAGTACGACCGCCGGGGCTGGGGTCCGGGCGGCCACGACCTGCACTGGTGGTGCACCTCGGCGACGTCCGCGCACGGCGCGGGCGACCCGGTGTACGTCTCCTACCGGGCCGAGCTGACGGAACTGATGGGCAAGGCCGGTTACGACCGTCTGGTCGAGCTCTGCGAACAGCGACTGGCGTCCCAGCTGCCCCTGGTGGCCCCGCACCCCGCCGACCCGACCCCGTAACTCCACCACTGAACGCCCCACAGGGCGCCCAGACGGGCACCGGTACTGGCCTCGCTCCCGGCCACACCGGGCCCTGGCACGCTCGGGGGCTTGGCAGTACCGCGGATTCGGGGACTCGGCGACCTCCGGACCGGCAACTCGGCGACGTTCGGACGGGCGGGGCTCGTCGGCCTTCGGGCTGGCGGGGCCCAGCGACCTCCGGACCGGCAGGGCACGGCGGCCTTCGGACGGGCGGGGCTCAGCGACTTCCAGACCGGCAGGGCTAGGGGGCCTTCGGACTGACAGGGCTCGTCGGCCTTCGGGCTGGCGGGGCCCAGCGACCTCCAGACCGGCAGGGCACGGCGGCCTTCGGACTGACAGCTCGGCGGCGTTCGGACTGACAGGGCTCGTCGGCCTTCGGGCTGGCGGGGCCCAGCGACCTCCAGACCGGCAGGGCTCGGGGGCCTTCGGACTGACAGGGCTCGTCGGCCTTCGGGCTGGCGGGGCCCAGCGACTTCCAGACCGGCAGGGCTCGGGGGCCTTCGGACTGACAGGGCTCGTCGGCCTTCGGGCTGGCGGGGCCCAGCGACCTCCAGACCGGCAGGGCACGTCGGCCTTCGGACCGGCAGAGCACTGCGACCTTCGGACTGACAGCTCGGGGGCCTACAGACGGGCAGGGCGCAGCGGCCCCGAGTGCCCGGAGGACCCGGCGGTCTCTGCCCCGAGAGGGCCGCCAGCCGCCCGGGCGCCCGCCGCGTCTCCGGGACGACCGCCGGCGCCCGCCACCGCCGACCGCAGGACCCGACCACCCGGCTCCCCCGGCTCTACCGACTCCCACAGCCCCTGGCACCCCCACCGCCTCGGTCTCCGCCCGCCCCCTCCCGAGCGGCCCGGCCCTGGCGCACACGTCCTGCCCCCGGTCTCCACCCGCCTCCTCCCCAGCGGCACGGGCTCCGCCCCGCCCCTTCGTCCGCCGCGCCTCCCCGGACTCCGCTGTTCACCGCGCTGCCCTCGCCTCTGTGATCGGCAGCCGGACGGCCCCGGCGTACACGATCCGCCTCCGACCACCCCACCAACCCCACACCCAACCTCCCGGACAGGCGGACAGGCGCAGCGCGCGTCCGCTCCCTCCCCCGCCCGCCCCGAATCCCGCCCTCAGCTTCCGGACGGGCTGGGTGTATCGCTGTCCGACGGACTGGGGGTCGGGGTCGGGGTCGGGGAGCCCGGGGGTGAGGTGGGGGCGGTGGGGGTGGACGGGGGGGTGGTCGGCGGGGTCGGGGGGTCGGTGGGGGGTGTGGTGGGCGGAGTGGGGGTGGGGGTGGCGGAGGTCGGGGGTGGTGTGGGGTGCCGGGTGGGGGCCGTGCCGTAGCCGTCGATCGTGACCACCGTGCCGGCCGGGGAGATCGCCACCTGTGCGTTCCAGTGGCCGGAGGGCTCGCGGAGGTGGTCGACGTACACCTTGATCGTCAACGTGCCGCCGGGGACGAGGGTTCCCGCGGACTGGCTGAGGTAGAGCCAGGGCGCCGGGGTGGACGCGGACCAGTGGACCGGGGAGGAGCCGGAGGCGGTGAGGGTGATCACGGTGGTGTCGCCGTCGTTCGCCGCGCTGACGTCGAGCTGCCCGGCGCCTTGGTGACCCGCTCCGGTCACACTGACGACCTCCACGGAGACGTCCGCCTTGCCGTCCTCACCGATGCGCGCGCCGGGCTTCACACTCGCGTTCCCGGCGTTCTCGTAACCGCCGGCCGAGTCGCTGCCGAGGGCGTCGGGCCCCTGGGCCTCGCGCGCGGTGGCGGAGGGGCCGCCGCCGTCCGCGTCCGCCGTCGGCGCGCCCCGGTAGGCGGCCCACAGGGCCAGGACGGGGGCGGCCACGACCGTGGCGACGACCGTCGTCGTCACCGCACGCGCGCGTAGCCGGTCGCGACGGGCCGCGCGGTCCTTGGGGTCCATCGGGAAGCCGCGCCGGTCGAAGCGGGGTGCCGCCGCGCCACGCGCGCGTGGGTGGTGCGCCAGGGCGACGTGCAGTGCCGCCCGGGGGGCCTCCAGGACAGGCAGCTCGGCCGGGGTGACCGTGGCGCCGGGCCAGCGGCCGGGCACGGCGCGCTCGGCGGTCCGGCGGCAGCGCGGGCAGTCGTCGACGTGCCGGACCAGTTCGCGGCGCAGGGCCGTGCTGAGGACCAGCCCGCTGTCCCCCGTGAGGTGGGCCACGCTCGGGCAGCCGCCGGTCTCGACCACGGCGAGGGCCGCGCGGGTGCGCTCGACCTCGCAGGCGGCGGAGGCGAGCAGCTCGCGCGCGGCCGCGGGTTCCATGCCGAGGACGGCGGCGACCTCGTGCGGGGCAAGGTGGTGGCGGACGGCCAGTTCGAGGGCCTCGCGCTGTTCGGGGGTCGTACCGGCCGCCTCCGGCCAGGCGAGCAGAGCCAGTTCGCGGCGCCGCTGTTCCTGGACCTCCGGGGCGACGGGCGGTTCAGGGAGCCGGCTCCCGGCCTGTCTCCCGGCCTGTTTCCCCGCCTGTTTCCCCGCCTGTTTTCCGGCGCGCTCACCGGCCCGTTTTCCGGCCGTCTGGCGGCCCGCCGCGTGGGTGGCCTGACGTTTCTGCTTGGCCTCGGCCAGCTTGCGCAGGCACGCCCAGCGGGCCAGCGCGTACAGCCAGGCCCTGCGGTCGTCGGCGGCCTCCGGGACGCGGTGTCCGCGCCGCTCGGCCAGGGCGAGGACGTCGCCGAGGGCGGCGGTGGCCGCGTCGTGGTCGCACAGCACCGACAGACAGTAGGTGAACAGCCCGTCCAGGTACGGCTCGTAGCGCGCCGGCGGCCGCTGGGCGAGGGTGCGCGCGGCGGCGCGGTCGCGCGCCTCCCGCGCCTCGCGGGCCTCTGCTGCTTCGCGGCCCTCCCGTGCCGCTCGGGCTTCACGCGCCTCGCCGCGCGCCCGGTACGGGCCGGTGGTGCGGGTGGTGGTCTCCGGACTGCTGCTCATCACCCGTGCGACCGTAGGCGGCGGCGAAGTGCCTGTTCTTGAAGCTTGAGCACTTTTAATCCGTACGGGTGAAACGATCCCTCATAAGGGGACAGGAACCCTTTGTTCCGCGGCCGGTTTCCGACGGGTGGTGGCCGATACCGGTTCACCCCCACACGGCCCGGGGACCCGTTGTCAGTGCCGCGGGCTACGGTTTCCGCATGGCTGCCCGTACCAAGACCACCAAGGACCGCCCGTCCTACCGCTGCACCGAGTGCGGCTGGCAGACGGCCAAGTGGCTCGGCCGCTGCCCCGAGTGCCAGGCCTGGGGCACGGTCGAAGAACACGGCGCGCCCGCGGTCCGTACGACGGCACCGGGTCGTGTGACCAACTCCGCGCTGCCCATCGGGCAGGTCGACGGGCGGCAGGCCACCGCGCGCACGACGGGCGTGCCCGAGCTGGACCGCGTGCTGGGCGGCGGCCTGGTGCCCGGCGCTGTGGTGCTGCTCGCGGGCGAGCCCGGCGTCGGCAAGTCCACGCTGCTGCTGGACGTGGCCGCCAAGTCGGCGAGCGCCGAGCACCGCACTCTCTATGTGACCGGCGAGGAGTCGGCGAGCCAGGTGCGGCTGCGCGCGGACCGCATCGGCGCCCTCCACGACGAGCTGTATCTGGCCGCCGAGACCGATCTGTCCGCCGTTCTCGGCCACTTGGACGAGGTCAAACCATCCCTGCTGATCCTGGACTCGGTGCAGACGGTCGCCTCCCCGGAGATCGACGGCGCGCCTGGTGGAATGGCCCAGGTGAGGGAGGTCGCGGGCGCGCTCATCCGCGCCTCCAAGGAGCGCGGGATGTCCACGCTCCTCGTGGGCCACGTCACGAAGGACGGCGCGATCGCGGGCCCGCGCCTCCTCGAGCACCTCGTGGACGTCGTCCTGCACTTCGAGGGCGACCGGCACGCGCGCCTGCGCCTGGTGCGCGGGGTGAAGAACCGCTACGGCGCCACGGACGAGGTCGGCTGCTTCGAGTTGCACGACGAGGGGATCACCGGCCTCGCCGACCCGAGCGGCCTCTTCCTGACCCGTCGCGCCGAGCCGGTTCCCGGCACCTGCCTGACCGTCACCCTGGAGGGCCGCCGCCCGCTGGTGGCCGAGGTGCAGGCGCTGACCGTCGACTCCCAGATCCCCTCCCCGCGGCGTACGACCTCGGGCCTGGAGACCTCCCGGGTGTCCATGATGCTGGCCGTCCTGGAGCAGCGCGGCCGGATCAGCGCGCTCGGCAAGCGGGACATCTATTCGGCGACGGTCGGCGGGGTGAAGCTGTCGGAGCCGGCCGCCGACCTCGCCATCGCCCTCGCGCTGGCCTCCGCCGCCAGCGACACCCCGCTGCCGAAGAACCTGGTCGCGATCGGCGAGGTCGGCCTCGCGGGCGAGGTGAGACGGGTCACAGGCGTGCAGCGCAGGCTCGCCGAGGCGCACCGGCTGGGCTTCACGCACGCGCTCGTGCCGACCGATCCGGGCAAGGTGCCGGCGGGCATGAAGGTCCTGGAAGTCGCCGACATGGGGGACGCGCTGCGGGTGCTGCCACGCTCCCGTCGCCGAGAGGCCCCACGGGAGGCGGAGGACCGCCGGTAGACTTTGCCCTGGTCTCGCCCGTCCGTACGAACCGAGTGCGGGTCACGGGGGCGCGTCAGAACCTGCGACCGGAGGAGTGCAGTGGCAGCCAACGACCGGGCAGCAGCTCCCGGGAAGTCCGGTGGGAGTGCCGGTTCCGATGGCCTGATGCGCGCCTCGCTGAGCGCCGTGGCTCCTGGTACGGCCCTGCGTGACGGCCTCGAGCGCGTGCTGCGCGGCAACACCGGCGGGCTGATCGTCCTCGGCTCGGACAAGACGGTCGAGGCGATGTGCACGGGCGGTTTCGTCCTGGACGTGGAGTTCACCGCCACGCGGCTGCGCGAGCTGTGCAAGCTGGACGGCGGCATCGTGCTGTCGTCGGACCTGTCGAAGATCCTGCGCGCGGGCGTGCAGCTGGTGCCGGACCCGACCATCCCCACGGAGGAGACGGGCACCCGGCACCGTACGGCGGACCGGGTCAGCAAGCAGGTCGGCTTCCCCGTGGTCTCCGTCTCCCAGTCCATGCGCCTGATCGCCCTCTACGTCGACGGTCAGCGGCGCGTCCTGGAGGACTCGGCGGCGATCCTCTCCCGCGCGAACCAGGCGCTGGCCACGCTGGAGCGGTACAAGCTGCGGCTGGACGAGGTGGCCGGGACCCTCTCGGCGCTGGAGATCGAGGACCTGGTGACGGTGCGGGACGTGTCCGCCGTCGCGCAGCGCCTGGAGATGGTCCGGCGCATCGCCACGGAAATCGCTGAATATGTGGTCGAACTGGGCACGGACGGCCGTCTTCTCGCGCTCCAGCTGGAGGAGTTGATCGCCGGGGTCGAGCCCGACCGTGAGCTGGTCGTGCGGGACTATGTTCCCGAGCCGACGGCGAAGCGGTCCCGTACGGTCGAGGAGGCGCTGTCCGAGCTGGACGCGCTGACCCACGCGGAGCTTCTCGAAATGGGCACGGTGGCGCGGGCGCTGGGCTACACGGGCTCTCCGGAGACCCTCGACTCCGCGGTGTCCCCGCGGGGCTTCCGGCTGCTGGCCAAGGTGCCGCGCCTGCCGGGCGCGATCATCGACCGGCTGGTGGAGCACTTCGGGGGCCTGCAGAAGCTGCTCGCCGCGAGTGTGGACGACCTGCAGACCGTGGACGGTGTGGGAGAGGCCCGGGCGCGGAGCGTGCGGGAGGGCCTGTCACGCCTGGCCGAGTCCTCGATTCTGGAGCGCTACGTCTGAGTCCGGCCCTGGGCGCCAACTCCTGGACGTCTCCCCCCACTTGACCGACCTGGAGGAACGGCCGACGAGGGCTGCCCGGTCCAGCGCTGGAGCTGGACCACGGTTCGGGACACCCCCGGCCTCGTCGAGGTCGGGGGTGTCTCCCTCACCGACCGCCTCGGAGAGCCCGCAGAGGCCCGGCTCAGTCGGCCGACAGGACGAAAGACGCCTGTACCTTCCCGAACCCCGGCGCCTTCGCCTCCAGCAGATACGTCCCGGGCTTGGCCGACCCGGCGGTCGGCGTGGCGCAGTGCTGAGCGCTCGGCTTGCGGTCCCACTTCACGGTGTACGTGATGCTCTGCCCCGCCGGCACCCGGAACACCAGGCTGCCCGCGCCCTGGGGACAGTCGGCCGACGACCAGAACGGGCTGCTTCCGTCCGCCGGCGTGATGGTCAACACCGCGTTCTTCGGCCCGAGGTCGACCTTGCAGTCGGCGGACGAGCCGTTCTTCGCGGTGAGTTCGAAGGTCGGCGTCTGGTCCGGCGAGTAGGAGTTGTGCAGACTCCGCAGGCTCAACGTCACCGCCCCGGACGTGCAGTTGGGCAGCGGGGAGGACGCCGGGAGCGCGTCGCCCGTACCGACGTTGCCACCGCCTGAGGCGGAACCCGAGCCGCCGCCCGAGCCGTCACCGGTCCCGGCGGAGCCGGAGGAGCCGTCGCCCGAACCGCTGCCGTCGCCGGAGCCGCTCCCGCCGGAGCCGTCACCGCCCGAATCGCCCCGGCCGCCCGGGTGTTGGCTGATCACGGGCCCGGAGGAGGACGGTCCCGGCGTGATGGTGGGCGCGGGATTCTTGCCGTCGGACCGGCCGGCGTTCTGCTTGCCGCCCCCGCCGCCGCCGGCGGTGACGATCCACGTGATCAGCAGCGCCAACAGGGCGATCACCGACAGCAGTACGACCCTCCTTCGCCAGTAGATGGAGGAGGGAAGCGGCCCGACAGGATTGCGCAGAGATCCCACGGCGCAAACTGTACGAGAGAACTCCGTGCCTGCTTGCCCCACCCGCCGCGCGAGCACCAACTTTTCCGGATCATCATTCCGGCAACTGCCGCGACCCCCAAGGTCCTTCCCTCTTCGCCACCCTGGGTGACCGTGCCGTCACCCGTCATCGACGCCGAGCCGTGGCAGGATCGGAAGGCCATGACTGAGAAGCTGCACACCCCCGTGATCGCCTGGTTCGACGCCCACGCCCGCGACCTCCCCTGGCGCCGCCCGGAGGCGGGCCCGTGGGGCGTGATGGTCAGCGAGTTCATGCTCCAGCAGACCCCGGTCAACCGGGTGCTGCCGGTGTACGAGGAGTGGCTGATCCGCTGGCCGCGTCCCGCGGACCTGGCGAAGGAGGCGCCGGGCGAGGCGGTGCGCGCCTGGGGCCGGCTCGGCTACCCGCGCCGGGCCCTGCGGCTGCACGGCGCCGCGGTGGCCATAACGGAACGGCACGGCGGCGACGTACCGACGGAACACGCACAGCTGCTGGCGCTGCCCGGCATCGGCGAGTACACGGCCGCCGCGGTGGCCTCGTTCGCGTACGGGCAGCGGCATCCGGTACTGGACACGAATGTGCGCCGGGTCTTCGCGCGGGCGGTCACGGGGATGCAGTACCCGCCGAACGCGACCACGGCCGCCGAGCGCAGGCTCGCCCGTGAGCTGCTCCCCGGGGACGAGAAGACGGCCGCGCGCTGGGCCGCGGCCTCCATGGAGCTGGGCGCGCTGGTGTGCACGGCGAAGAACGAGGGGTGCGGGCGGTGTCCGATCGCCGCGCAGTGCGCCTGGCGGCTGGCCGGCAAGCCGGAGCACGTGGGCCCGCCGCGCCGCGGGCAGACGTACGCCGGCACGGACCGGCAGGTGCGCGGCAAGTTGCTCGCCGTACTGCGGGAGGCGCACGCGCCGGTGCCGCAGGCGGTGTTGGACCGGGTGTGGCACGAGCCGGTGCAGCGCGCCCGCGCGCTCGACGGGCTCGTCGCGGACGGTCTGGTGGAGCCGCTGCCGGGCGGTCTGTACCGGCTGCCGCTCAGCTGACGGACAGCCAAGTCACAGCGATCATCGCTCTGTTACGACACCACGAACTCGACAAAGGCCTGCATAAAGGGACATACCGGGCCGCCCGCTTACCCCGTTCCGACGTCCGTTACACAACCGACGGATAGCCGATTGCTAGCCGCAGGCTGGTCCGGACAGCGCCGTGACAACCACTCCCTAACTTCTTTTCCGTGCCCGGCAGACCACCGGACACGGGGAACGAACGCAGGACTTCAGGCACGGAGCCGAAGTGAACGGGGAACGGAGGCGGTTGATCATGGCGCAGGGCGAGGTGCTCGAGTTCGAGGAGTACGTCCGCACACGGCAGGACGCGCTGCTGCGCAGCGCGCGCCGGCTGGTCCCGGACCCGGTCGACGCCCAGGACCTGCTGCAGACGGCGCTGGTGCGGACGTACGGCCGCTGGGAGGGCATCGCGGACAAGCGGCTCGCCGACGCCTATCTGCGCCGGGTCATGATCAACACCCGTACGGAGTGGTGGCGGGCGCGCAAGCTGGAGGAGGTCCCGACCGAGCAGCTGCCGGACGCGTCCGTGGACGACGCCACCGAGCAGCACGCCGACCGGGCCCTGCTGATGGACGTCATGAAAGTGCTCGCGCCGAAACAGCGCAGTGTTGTAGTACTGCGACACTGGGAGCAGATGTCCACGGAGGAGACGGCCGCGGCCCTCGGCATGTCGGCCGGTACGGTCAAGAGCACGCTGCACCGGGCGCTCGCCCGGCTCCGCGAGGAGCTGGAGGCCCGCGATCTGGACGCACGCGCGCTGGAGCGTGAGGAGCGGGAGCGTTGCGCGGCCTGACCGGGGCCGGGCCCGACCGGGCCCGAGGCAGTTCACAGGCGGTGATCGCGGTGGGGGCCGCGCTCACCGCCATCGGCCTTTTCGTCGCCGCGTGCGGCACCGGGGGCACCGGCACCCGGGACGAGGGTCCCGCACACGCGACGGCGATCGCGGGAGCCGTCGCCTCCCCCAGCCCGAGCCCGACCACCGGCTATCGCAAGGTGGACGCGGTCTCACTGCTCAAGAAGGACCCGGCGGTCTCGGCGGCGGTGAAGCGGGAGCTGAAGCCGTGCAGCGGCGACAACTACCCGGTCGAGGTGACCTACGGCGATCTGACCGGCGGGTCCGTCAACGACGTCCTGGTGAACGTGTGGGCCTGCGGTGACTGGGTGGGCATCGGCACCTACGTGTACCGGGACGTCGCGGGGACGTACAAGAATGTGTTCAAGGCGGAGGACTCGCCGGTCGTCTCGGAGATCGACGGCACCGACCTGACCGTGACCAAGCAGGTGTACGACACGAACGACCAGGTCTCGAACCCGTCCCGTGAGACCGTGATCACGTACAGGTGGAAGGAGGGCCGGTTCGCCGAGCGGTACCGGCACGACACCTACTACAGCAGGACCGGCGGCGACGCGGCGGCCCCGACGGACAACTGACCCCCCACACACGCACACACGAGGACTGAGAGCACCGGGATGGCAGACCAGACCCACGTCCTGTTCGTCGAGGACGACGACGTCATCCGCGAGGCCACCCAGCTCGCCCTGGAGCGGGACGGCTTCGCGGTCACCGCCATGCCCGACGGCCTCTCGGGCCTGGAGGCGTTCCGGGCGAACCGCCCCGACATCGCGCTGCTGGACGTGATGGTCCCCGGTCTGGACGGGGTCAGCCTGTGCCGTCGTATCCGGGACGAGTCGACCGTGCCGGTGATCATGCTGTCGGCGCGCGCCGACTCCATCGACGTCGTCCTCGGTCTGGAGGCGGGCGCCGACGACTATGTGACCAAGCCGTTCGACGGCGCCGTGCTGGTCGCGCGGATCCGAGCCGTGCTGCGGCGCTTCGGGCACGCAGGCGGCGGCGACCGGACCGAGGCGGCCGAGGACACGGTGACCGGTGGCGCACTCACCTTCGGGGACCTGGAGATCGACACCGAGGGCATGGAGGTGCGCAGGGCCGGGCAGCCGGTCGCGCTCACCCCGACCGAGATGCGGCTGCTGCTGGAATTCTCCTCGGCGCCGGGCACCGTGCTCTCCCGTGACAAGCTGCTGGAGCGGGTCTGGGACTACGGCTGGGGCGGGGACACCCGGGTCGTGGACGTGCATGTGCAGCGGCTGCGCCAGAAGATCGGCCAGGACCGGATCGAGACGGTCCGCGGCTTCGGCTACAAGCTGAAGGCCTGAGCGGGGCGGCATGCGGGGGATCCTTCGGTACCCGGTCCGGCGTATGGAGCGGGCGGGCCTGCACACCGGGCTCAGATGGAAGCTCAGCGCGGCGATCGCGCTCGTGGCCGGCCTGGTGGCGATCGTGCTGAGCCTGGTCGTGCACAACGCGGCCCGGGTCTCGATGCTCGACAACGCACGCGACCTGGCCAACCAGCGCGTCCAGTACGCGCAGCACAACTACGAGGCGAGCCGGCGGCCGAACTTCCCCAACATCAAGCTCGACGACCCCGAGCTGCCGGAGCCACTGCGCGAGAAGGTGGAGCGGGGCAGGAAGGCCAGCGACGTCATCGACCACGACGGGGTGCCGGACATCTGGTCGGCCGTGCCGACCAAGGACGGGCATGTGCTGTCCCTGCACACCCATATGCCCGACCGTTCCACCGACGTGATGAAGGACCTCGACCAGGCGCTGGTCATCGGCTCCATCGCGGTCGTGTTCGGCGGCAGTGCGCTCGGTGTGCTGATCGGCGGGCAGCTGTCCGGGCGGCTGCGCAAGGCGGCGGCCGCCGCGAACCAGGTCGCCAGGGGCGAGACCGACGTCCGGGTGCGGGAGGCCATCGGCGGGGTCGTACGGGACGAGACCGACGACCTGGCGCGCGCGGTGGACGCCATGGCGGACGCGCTCCAGCAGCGCCTGGAGGCCGAGCGGCGGGTCACCGCCGACATCGCGCACGAGCTGCGCACCCCTGTGACGGGCCTGCTCACGGCCGCCGAACTGCTGCCTCCCGGCCGCCCCACGGAACTGGTACTGGACCGGGCGAAGGCGATGCGCACGCTCGTCGAGGACGTCCTGGAGGTGGCCCGCCTGGACGGCGCCTCGGAGCGGGCGGAGCTGCAGGGCCTCATGCTCGGCGAGTTCGTCACCCGGCGCGTGGCCGCCAAGGACCCGGAGATCGAGGTACGGGTGGTGCACGAGTCGGAGGTCACCACCGACCCGCGCCGGCTGGAGCGGGTGCTGTTCAACCTGCTCGCCAACGCCGCCCGGCACGGCAGGCCGCCGATCGAGGTGACCGTCGAGGGCCGGGTCATCCGGGTCCGCGACCACGGTCCGGGCTTCCCCGAGGAACTCCTCGCCGAGGGGCCGAGCCGCTTCCGCACCGGCAGCAAGGACCGGGCCGGTACGGGGCACGGGCTGGGCCTGACCATCGCCGCGGGCCAGGCCCGGGTGCTCGGTGCCCGGCTGACGTTCCGCAACGTACGGCACGCCGGGGCCCCCGACGGCGTCCCCGCCGACGGTGCGGTGGCGGTGCTGTGGCTGCCGGAACACGCGCCCACCGCCACGGGCAGTTATCCGACGCTGCCGTTGTCGGGGGGCGCGGGCTGAGCGCCGTCCCGAGCCGTCAGGCGCTCAGCAGGCCCAGTCCCGCTCCAGGTCCAGGCCTCCCTCCCGCCGCTGGGTGAAGGAGAACCAGTTGCCGGAGTCGTCCCGGAAGAGCGCCTCCGTGCCGTACGGCCGCTCCTGGGGCTCCTGAAGGAACTCCACCCCGCGCTCCTTGAGCTTCTTGTAGTCGCCGTGGATGTCGTCCGTCGCCAGCACGCCGGCGCCGAGCGCCCCCTTGGCGACGAGCTTGCGCATCATCTCGGCGGACTCGGGGTCCATCGCGGGCGGCCCCGGCACCATGAGCGTCAGCTCCACGTCGGGCTGGCCGGGGGCGCCGACGGTGAGCCAGCGCATGCCGCCCTCCCCCATGGTCATGTCCGTACGGACCTCGAGACCCAGCTTCTGGGTGTAGAACTCCTTGGCCCGGTCCTGGTCCAGGACCCAGACGGTCGTGATGGCAAGCCCCTTGATCATGGATCTGCTCTCCTGTCGGTGGTGCTGATGACGTCGGCGGTACCGTCCGCCGGGGCGGACTCCCCTTCGTCACCGTAGGCAGGGCCGGCCCCGGAGCGCTTCTCCGATCTTGCGGTGCTGAATCCGCCGGCCCAGAGCATGGCGTAGCACCCGGGTATCAGCGAGGCCCCGCGCCCCACGTGCCGTGCGCGGTACTCGCTCGGGGTGAGCCCGGTGCGGGCCTTGAAGCGGGCGGAGAACGTGCCGAGGCTGCTGAAGCCGACCAGTGTGCAGATCTCGGTCACGGTGAGGTTGGCACAGCGCAGCATCTCCTCGGCCCGCTCGATCCGGCGGTGGGTCAGATACTGGCCCGGCGTCTCGCCGTAGACCTCCTTGAAGGCCCGCAGGAAGTGATACCGCGAGTACCCGGCGCACGCCGCCACGGCGTCCAGATCGAGACCGGGGTCCGCCCAGTCCCGGTCCATCGCGTCCTTGGCCAGACGCAGCCGCCGCACCTTGTCCATGTGGTCGATGGTCACACGGGGCACTGACAACGGCGCTGACCAGCTCGGACAGGCAAAGCAAAGACCCCGGGGGCGGACACCGACCCGGGGTCTTCGGTACAGGCGGGGCTCAGACGCAGGCCGGGCTCAGACGGCCTCGACGACCTGCATCGGAGCCGCGTCCTCGCCGCTCTCCGCCGAAGGCGCCCCGCTCTTGAGCGGCACCTCCTTCACGAACAGCGCCGCGACCAGCACGATCACCGCGATCCCGGCGCCCAGCAGGAACGCCGAGTGGGTGCCGGCGGACACCGCGTGCTGGTACGCCTCCCGCGCCACCGCGGGCAGCTGCTTCAGGTGCTTCGCGTCCAGCTGCGCGGACTTCTCGGTGATCCTGGAGCCCACCGAGCCGGCCCGCTCGGCCATGACGTGCTGGACGCGGTTGTTGAACAGCGCGCCCATGATGGCCACACCGAAGGAGGAGCCGAGCGTGCGGAAGAGGGTCGTGGACGAGGACGCGACGCCCATGTCCTTCATCTCCACGCTGTTCTGCGCCACCAGCATGGTGATCTGCATCAGGCAGCCCATGCCCAGACCCAGCACCGCCATGTAGATGCCGGAGGTCAGCCGGGTCGTACCCGTGTCCATCATCGAGAGCAGATACAGCCCGACGATCATCAGTGCACCGCCGACGATCGGGAAGATCTTGTAGCGGCCGCTGTTGGTGGTGACCCGGCCCGCGACCATCGAGGTCACGAGCATCGCGCCGAGCATCGGCAGGAGCAGCAGACCGGAGTTGGTCGCGGAGGCACCCTGCACCGACTGCTGGTAGAGCGGCAGGTAGAGCGTGGCGCCGAACATCACGAAGCCGGTGATGAAGCCGATGACGGACATCAGGGTGAAGTTGCGGCTGCGGAACATGTGCAGCGGTACGACCGGCTCGGCGGCCCTGGCCTGCCACCACACGAAGCCGATCAGCGCGACGACGCCGATGCTGGTCAGCTCCATGATCCGGGCGGAGGTCCAGGCGTACTCGGTGCCGCCCCAGGTGGTGACCAGCACGATCGCGGTGATGCCGATGGTCAGCAGGGCGACGCCCTGGTAGTCGATGCGCGCCCGCGCCCGCTTCTTGGGCAGGTGCAGCACGGCGCTGACCAGGGCCAGAGCCACGGCACCGAGCGGCAGGTTGATGTAGAAGGACCAGCGCCAGCCCCAGTTGTCGGTGATGGTGCCGCCGACCAGGGGGCCGCCGATCATCGCGAGCGCCATGACGCCGGCCATCATGCCGGTGTACTTGCCGCGCTCCCGCGGCGGGATCAGATCGCCGATGATCGCCATGACGCCGACCATCAGACCGCCGGCGCCCAGGCCCTGCACGGCCCGGAAGCCGATGAGCTCGCCCATGTTCTGGGCCATGCCGCTGAGGGCCGAGCCGATCAGGAAGATCACGATCGAGGTGAGGAAGGAGCCCTTGCGCCCGTACATGTCACCGACCTTGCCCCAGATCGGGGTGGAGGCCGCGGTGGCCAGGGTGTAGCCGGTGACCACCCAGGACAGGTGTGCCAGGCCACCCAGATCGCCCACGATCGTCGGCATCGCCGTACCCACGATCATGTTGTCGAGCATCGCGAGCATCATCGCGATCATGAGGGCGAGCAGGACCACCCGCACGCTCTTGGGCTGTTTGCCCTCCGGTTTGCTGTCCATGACGCTTTCGACCGTGTCCGCCATCTCTTCCCATTCCCCCACGGCGGCCACTTACTTGCCGCCCGGCTAGTTCACTACACTGGAAAAGTAGACCTGCCACTAGCCGGGCGTCAAGTAAGTTTCCGCGGGAGCGCGAGGAGTACGAGGATGGGCGTCACCATGGACGGCACCAAGCAGCAGCGCCGCGGCAACACCCGCCAGCGCATCCAGGACGTCGCGCTCGAACTCTTCGCGGAACAGGGCTACGAGAAGACCTCCCTGCGCGAGATCGCCGAGCGTCTCGACGTCACGAAGGCAGCCCTGTACTACCACTTCAAGACGAAGGAAGAGATCATCGTCAGCCTCTTCGAGGATCTGACGAAACCGATCGGGGACCTGATCGAGTGGGGCCGCAGCCAGCCGCACACCCTGGAGACCAAGCAGGAGATGATGCGGCGCTACAGCCTCGTGCTGACCGGCGCCGAACCGCTCTTCCGCTTCATGCACGACAACCAGGGCACCGTCCGGGACCTGCGCATCGGTGACATCTTCAAGGACCGGATGCGCGAACTGCGGGACATCCTCATCGACCCGGAGGCCGAACTCGTCGACCAGGTGCGCTCGGTCAGCGCGATGTTCACCCTGCACGCGGGGATGTTCCTGATGCAGGACCTCGAAGGCGACTCCGAGAAGAGGCGCGAGGCCGTGCTCGAAGTCGCCCTGGACCTCGTCACCCAGGCGCACCGGCACGCCGGTCGGCAGGACTGACCCGGAGGCCGACGCGCTTGCCGCACACGAAGTGCGGGTGCGGGCCCCGGAGTTGAAGTCCAATCCTTGGCAGCCGATGTCACGTGTGCGGCTTGCCGCCGGGCCCGCACACCGGCGGCAGAGGGAAATGTGACGCACACCTCTGGCCACCTACCGTTCAGTAACCCTACGGTTCCCCTCACGCCACCCTCACCTCAGATCATGCCCCTGACATTTCAGGTACACGTACGGACGTGAGAGGACCCCCACCGATGACCAGACGCCCCTGGGCGCTCCGTATATCCGCAACCGCCGTCTCCGTGGCCGCCCTGGCCGCGATGGCCGCCCCGGCCCAGGCAGCGGACGACACGGCGACCACCAGCAGTTCCGCCGCCAAGGTCGACTACGCCACCTGGCAGAAGGACTGCCAGGCCGTGATGGACCAGGCCCTGCCGTACGTGAAGGAGCGGATCGCCGACGCGAAGCCGGGCGAGAAGCAGGCGATCGTCTTCGACATCGACAACACCACGCTGGAGACCGACTTCGGCTTCAGCTACCCGCAGCCGGCCAACAAGCCCGTCCTGAACGTCGCGAAGTACGCCCAGGAGCACGGCGTCTCGCTGTTCTTCGTCACGGCCCGCCCGGGCATCATCTACCTGCCCACCGAGTACAACCTCGAATACGACGGCTACGACGTCTCCGGCCTCTATGTGCGCGGCCTGTTCGACCTGTTCAAGGATGTCGCCGCCTACAAGACCGCCCAGCGCGTCGACATCGAGAACAAGGGCTACACCATCATCGCGAACATCGGCAACAGCGCCACCGACCTCTCCGGCGGCCACGCCGAGAAGACCTTCAAACTGCCGGACTACAACGGGCAGTTGTCGTAGGCCACGGCTTTCGCAGGCATGCGAGAGGGGGCCGGTGCTGGCAGCACCGGCCCCCTTTCGTTCGGCTGTTCCGCCGGAGGCTTACGCCTCCTTGCTCAGATTCGGCCCCGCACCGCCGGCCGCCTGCTCGATCGGCGGGACGTCCGGCAGTGCCGACTTCTCCTCGCCGCGGAAGGTGAAGGTCTGGGCGTCGCCCTCGCCCTCGGTGTCCACGACCACGATGTGACCGGGACGCAGCTCGCCGAAGAGGATCTTCTCCGAGAGCGTGTCCTCGACCTCGCGCTGGATCGTGCGGCGCAGCGGACGCGCGCCCAGCACCGGGTCGTAACCCTTCTTGGCCAGCAGCTCCTTGGCGGACTGGGAGAGCTCGATGCCCATGTCCCGGTCCTTCAGGCGCTCGTCCACCTTGCTGATCATCAGGTCGACGATCCGCAGGATGTCCTGCTGCGTCAGCTGCGGGAAGACGACCACGTCGTCCACGCGGTTGAGGAACTCGGGGCGGAAGTGCTGCTTGAGCTCGTCCGACACCTTGTTCTTCATGCGCTCGTAGTTGGTCTTCGTGTCACCCGCGGCGGCGAAGCCCAGGTTGAAGCCCTTGGAGATGTCCCGCGTGCCGAGGTTGGTCGTCATGATGATGACCGTGTTCTTGAAGTCCACGACCCGGCCCTGGGAGTCGGTCAGGCGACCGTCCTCCAGGATCTGCAGCAGCGAGTTGAAGATGTCCGGGTGAGCCTTCTCGACCTCGTCGAAGAGGACGACGGAGAACGGCTTGCGGCGGACCTTCTCGGTCAGCTGGCCGCCCTCTTCGTACCCCACGTATCCGGGCGGGGAACCGAAGAGACGCGACACCGTGTGCTTCTCGCTGAACTCCGACATGTCGAGGGAGATCAGCGCGTCCTCGTCGCCGAAGAGGAACTCGGCGAGCGCCTTGGACAGCTCGGTCTTACCGACACCGGACGGGCCGGCGAAGATGAACGAACCACCCGGACGCTTCGGGTCCTTCAGGCCCGCGCGCGTACGGCGGATCGCCTTCGACAGCGCCTTGACGGCGTCCACCTGGCCGATGACCCGCTTGTGGAGCTCGTCCTCCATGCGCAGCAGGCGGCTGGACTCCTCCTCGGTGAGCTTGAAGACCGGGATGCCCGTGGCCGTGGCCAGCACCTCGGCGATCAGCTCGCCGTCGACCTCGGCGACGACGTCCATGTCGCCGGCCTTCCACTCCTTCTCCCGCTTGGTCTTGGCGGCGAGGAGCTGCTTCTCCTTGTCGCGCAGGGAGGCGGCCTTCTCGAAGTCCTGCGAGTCGATCGCGGACTCCTTGTCCCGGCGGACGGCGGCGATCTTCTCGTCGAACTCGCGCAGGTCCGGCGGAGCGGTCATCCGGCGGATGCGCATCCGGGAACCGGCCTCGTCGATCAGGTCGATCGCCTTGTCCGGCAGGAAGCGGTCGGAGATGTACCGGTCGGCCAGGGTGGCCGCCTGGACGAGGGCCTCGTCGGTGATGGAGACGCGGTGGTGCGCCTCGTACCGGTCACGGAGACCCTTGAGGATCTCGATGGTGTGCGGCAGGGACGGCTCGGCGACCTGGATGGGCTGGAAGCGGCGCTCCAGGGCCGCGTCCTTCTCCAGGTGCTTGCGGTACTCGTCCAGCGTGGTCGCACCGATGGTCTGCAGCTCGCCGCGGGCCAGCATCGGCTTCAGGATGGAAGCCGCGTCGATGGCGCCCTCGGCGGCACCCGCACCGACCAGCGTGTGCAGCTCGTCGATGAACAGGATGATGTCGCCGCGGGTGCGGATCTCCTTGAGCACCTTCTTCAGGCGCTCCTCGAAGTCACCGCGGTAGCGGGAGCCGGCGACCAGGGCGCCGAGGTCCAGCGTGTAGAGGTGCTTGTCCTTGAGCGTCTCGGGCACCTCGCCCTTGACGATGGCCTGGGCGAGGCCCTCGACGACGGCGGTCTTGCCGACGCCGGGCTCACCGATCAGCACCGGGTTGTTCTTGGTACGGCGGGACAGCACCTGCATGACCCGCTCGATCTCCTTCTCGCGCCCGATGACCGGGTCGAGCTTGGACTCACGAGCGGCCTGGGTGAGGTTCCGGCCGAACTGGTCCAGGACGAGAGAGGTCGAGGGGGTGCCCTCGGCCGGGCCGCCCGCGGTGGCGGTCTCCTTGCCCTGGTAACCGGAGAGCAGCTGGATGACCTGCTGCCGCACCCGGTTGAGGTCTGCGCCCAGCTTGACCAGGACCTGGGCGGCGACGCCCTCGCCCTCGCGGATCAGGCCGAGCAGGATGTGCTCCGTGCCGATGTAGTTGTGGCCCAGCTGAAGGGCCTCGCGGAGCGACAGCTCCAGGACCTTCTTGGCACGGGGGGTGAAGGGGATGTGCCCGGACGGGGCCTGCTGGCCCTGACCGATGATCTCCTCCACCTGCTGGCGGACCGCCTCAAGCGAAATGCCGAGGCTCTCCAGGGCCTTAGCGGCGACACCTTCGCCCTCGTGGATGAGACCCAGGAGGATGTGCTCGGTGCCGATGTAGTTGTGGTTGAGCATCCGGGCTTCTTCCTGAGCCAGGACGACAACCCGCCGCGCGCGGTCGGTGAACCTCTCGAACATCGTTAATCGCTCCTCAGAGCGGTCAGGCAGTGGGGGGAACTTCCCCTCCCTGTCCTTCCGCAGCTTAGTCCCGCAAGCGGGGACCGCTCATTCCAACTGCCGACACCGTCGATGGCCTCCTGACCCCTGACGCCGACATCTGCTCCAACCCGATGGTGCGAGACGATGTTCCCGCAGGCCAGGCAGTTACCCCCATCGTCAGTACGCCGATGGCGAACGTGAGACGGGCCGTCCTGCGTGTCGCCCCCTCCCACTAGGCATGTCTTACCCGCTGGGACTGACACTCCATGCGGCGCGCACCGGTTCCCTCCGCTATGGGCGAACAACCTTGCGCCTCCCCGCACCCCCGCGCGCCCCCTCTTTCGGCACTCTGCGCGATCGATCTCACACCCAGCGTAACCTCCCGGTCGCTCCGGCGGTTGCCCTTGGCATGGTTGGCTCGGTCCCCATGGCCTCAACAGTTCCTCTTCCCCGTCGCCCGCTGGATCCGGACGTACCGGACCTCGGTGATCTTCCGGATGTCCCAGATGTCCCGGATACCCGGGTCCGGCACTGGTATGAGAACGATCTGGGCTGGGCGACAGTGCCCGGACGGCCGCTGCGGTTGCTCACGGGGGTGCGATTCGACGTCCTGGACGTGCCGGCCGAGGCGGGCGCGGGGGCGCTCCGGCATCTCGCGCCGGGCTCTCCGGTGGCCCTTCGGGGCGACCGGATGGAGCTGCTGGTGGCCGCGGGCAGCGCGGAGGAGCTGCCGGGGCTGCTGGACTGGCTGGAGTGGAGCGCCGTGGCCCTCGACCTGCGGGTCCTGGGGGCGGGCGACGCGATGGGGGCACCGGTCCCCCCGACGAACGTGTCCGAAGGGGGCGTGCGCCCCGGGTCCGTGCAGGGGGCCGCCGTATGGCTGCGGCCCCCTGGGCCCGGATGCGAGGTCGAGGCCTCGCTGCCGGCGATGCCGGCCATGGGGCGCGAGAGGAGCGCCCCCGATCTCGTACGACTGCTGGACACGGTGGCAGCGCAGTGTCACCGCGTCCGGCTGCGGCGCCCGCGCACGGGACTGCCGGCCGCCTGTCGGCGGGATCAGCCGTTGGCCTTCTCGTAGGCCTCGCGAATGGATGCGGGAACCCGACCGCGGTCATTGACCTCGTAACCGTTCTCCTTCGCCCAGGCGCGGATCGCCGCGGTGTCCTGGCTGCCACCGGAAGCGGCACGCGCCTTTCCGCGTCCGCCCGACGCACGGCCACCGGTGCGGCGCCCGCCCTTCACGTACGGGTCGAGAAGGCCGCGCAGCTTGTCCGCATTGCCGGTCGTGAGATCGATCTCGTACGTCTTGCCGTCCAGCGCGAACGTCACGGTCTCGTCCGCCTCGCCGCCGTCGAGGTCGTCGACAAGAAGGACCTGAACCTTCTGTGCCACCGGATTTCCTTTCATCGATAACGTTGAGGACCGGGGCTGCGCGGTGTCCGCCGTTTCGCCGCCCCTGTTATATGCAGTACTGCAGTACGTCGGAAAGCAAACCGCTTTTGCCGGAAAAACACAAACCCCTGGGAGAGGGCCGACGGAGCGGCCCCGTCCGGAAACATGCGCGTTTCGGACATAGGGCACCTGGGCAATGACGATCACAGATGCAGAAGCATCCGGCTGTTGCCCAAGGTGTTCGGTTTCACTCGTTCGAGACCCAGGAACTCCGCGACGCCCTCGTCATAGGAACGCAACAGCTCCGCGTACACATCGGTGTCGACCGGTGTCTCCCCGATCTCCACGAAGCCGTGCTTCCCGAAGAAGTCCACTTCGAAGGTCAGGCAGAAAACCCGGCGAACGCCGAGCCAGCGCGCGGTCTGCAGCAACTTCCCCAGCAACTGATGGCCGACGCCGGCGCCCTTGAGGCCGGGCTTCACCGCGAGAGTGCGGACTTCCGCGAGGTCCTCCCACATGACGTGCAGCGCACCGCAGCCGACCACCTCGGCGTTGTCGTCACGTTCCGCGACCCAGAACTCCTGGATGTCCTCGTAAAGCGTGACCGTGGCTTTGTCGAGCAGGATGCGGTCGCGGACGTAGGCGTCGAGGAGGCGGCGCACGGCCGGGACATCGCTGGTCCGGGCGCGCCGGACCGTGATGGCTTTTGCGGAGACTTCGGGACGCTCTGCTGACATGAGCGGACGCTATCGCCCGTCCGCGTCCGGCGCCGAGCCGGGGTTCTCCTCTTCCCGGGCTTCGGGCGCTTCCTGTTCCGGGGCTTCCTGTTGTGCGGCTTGCTGTTGCCGCGCTTCCGGGGCTTGAACGGTTTCCGGGCCCTGGACGATGCGTACGGCGTCCCGGAGGGCCTGGCGCTGTTCCTCGCTCATCATGCCGAAGAAGGCGACAAGAGCGGCGGCCGGGTTGTCGCTCTGCGACCAGGCGTCGTTCATGAGGGCGGCGGCGTACGCGGCTCGCGTGGAGACGGCCTCATATCGATAGGCCCGCCCTTCCGCCTCGCGGCGCACCCAGCCCTTCTGATGGAGATTGTCCAAAACGGTCATCACGGTGGTGTACGCGATGGAGCGTTCCTGCTGGAGGTCTTCCAGGACTTCTCGAACGGTCACCGGGCGGTTCCACTTCCACACCCGCGTCATGACCGCGTCTTCGAGTTCTCCCAATGGGCGAGGCACAGCTCAGAACAATAGTGGGAGATCCGGGCAATGGCGTGCCGGACGTGCACTAAACCCATGAACCGGAACAAAAAGGGCGCACAGCCCGAAGTCGTACGGCGATAGCGCACAGTGACGGCGAGAGCCGCGGGCAGGTGCGCGGAAGGGAGCGAGGTCCGGCGGGCAGACTCAGGCGTCGCCGCCGGCGGAGGCCTTGCCCACGCTCTCCGCGCGCGCGAGGGCGGCGTCGACGGCCGCGTCCTCCTTGGCCTTGGCGGCTCCGCCCTGGGTCTTCACGATCACCCTGACCACACCGATGAAGAACACGGCCATCACGACCGGAGGCACGAGCGCGGAGACGTAGTCCATGCCCACCAGAGTAGCCACGGGACGACACCCGGAAGGCGCGGGGTGCGCACACACCACCCGGCCGTGACTGCCGTACCGGCGGTGCGGGTGGGAACGCGGGTTCCGGCCGTGGGCCGTAGGCGGTCAGCCGGCGGCCAGTTGGCGGGTTTCGGCCGGGCTCTGAGGAGGCGTGGGCTTGCGGCGGGGGAAGACCTCGCCCGGCGTCGGAATGGGCCGCTTCGGCGCCGCCGGCTCCGTGCCGGGCCGCTCCCCGGGCGTCGGTGCGGGTTTCGGCGCCGGCTTCTGCGGAGGCTTCTGGACGGGCTTCTGAGGCTCTCCGGCCTGTTCCTCGGCCTGGAACACCCCGCACGCCCCTCCGCCGCCCTGAAGGGCCAGCAGGCGGGTGCGCGAGGGCGGTACGGCGGGTGCCGGCACCCTGCGCGCGCCCTGCGCGAACCGGGCTCGTACGTCGTGCTCCGCCAGCGCCTGGCAACGGTCCAGCAGCGCCGCCGCGACCGGGTTGCCGCGCAGCGCCCGCAGCGCGGCAAGATCGTCCGGCGTCGGCCGGTGCCCGGCCCCCAGCGCCTCCTCCAGGAGGGTGAGGTAGCCGGCGGCGGTACCCGGCAGCGCCGCCCGGTACCGGCCGAGGTCGGCCACCAGGAACGCGCGCAGTCTCGCCCCCTCGCGCTGCGCCTCGTCGAGCGACTCGGCGAGCCGGTAGCAGTCCTTGACGTCCTCGGCGGACGCTTGGCCGGGGTGAAGGGCGAGGGCGAGGGCGCGGCGGAGCACACGCAGCTCCTCCACGCCGAACGCCATGCCGCCGCGGGATCCGTATGGCGTGGGCATGCGGCGACGCTACCGCTAATCGGACAAAAGTGACGGATCGGGATGATTTTTCGCCGCGTGTCGCTCCCGGTTTCCCTCGACCGGGGCTACGGCACGCGCGCGTGGAGCGGGGGAACCGGGCGGGAAACCGTAAGGGGAACGCGGGGAGGGAAACCCGGGCGCGCAAAACCGGGTGCGAAAAACCGGGTGCGAGAACCGGCGCCCCGCACAGGCGCCGGTCACCTCACAGCCGCGACACGTTCCGCTCGTACACCAGCCGCAGCCCGATCAGCGTCAGCCAGGGCTGGTGCTCGTCGATCACGGACGACTCCCCCAGCACCATCGGCGCGAGCCCGCCCGTGGCGATCACCGTCACGTCGTCCGGGTCGTCGGCCAGCTCGCGCGCCATCCGGCTGACGACCCCGTCGACCTGCCCCGCGAAGCCGTACACGATGCCGGCCTGCATGGCCTCCACCGTGTTCTTGCCGATCACGCTGCGCGGCCGGGCCACCTCGATCTTCCGCAGCTGCGCACCCTTGACGCCGAGTGCCTCCACGGAGATCTCGATGCCGGGCGCGATGACCCCGCCGACGTACTCCCCACGCGCGGAGATCGCGTCGAACGTGGTCGCCGTACCGAAGTCGACGACGATCGCCGGGCCGCCGTACAGGTCGACGGCCGCGACCGCGTTGATGATCCGGTCCGCGCCGACCTCCTTGGGGTTGTCGGTGAGGATCGGCACGCCCGTCTTCACGCCCGGCTCGACCAGGACGGCGGGAACGTCACCGTAGTAGCGCCGGGTGACCTCGCGCAGCTCGTGCAGCACCGACGGGACGGTCGCGCAGATCGCGATGCCGTCGATGCCGTCGCCCAGCTCCTCGCCGAGCAGCGGGTGCATGCCCATCAGACCCTGGAGCAGCACCGCCAGCTCGTCCGCCGTGCGGCGCGCGTCCGTGGAGATGCGCCAGTGCTCGACGATGTCCTCGCCGTCGAACAGGCCGAGGACGGTGTGCGTGTTGCCGACGTCGATCGTGAGGAGCATCGCGGTTACTCCGCCTCGCGCAGGTCGAGGCCGATGTCCAGGATCGGCGAGGAGTGGGTGAGCGCGCCGACGGCCAGGAAGTCCACGCCCGTGTCGGCGTACACGCGCGCGATGTCGAGCGTGAGCCGGCCGGAGGCCTCCAGCAGGGCCCGGCCGCGGACGATCCCGACGGCCTCCGCGCACTCGTCGGGCGTGAAGTTGTCCAGGAGGATCAGGTCCGCTCCCGCCTCGACTACCTCGCGCAGCTGGTGCAGGGTGTCGACCTCGACCTCGATCGGCACCTCCGGGAAGGCCTCCCGTACGGCCTTGAAGGCCTGCGCGACGCCGCCGGCGGCGACCACGTGGTTGTCCTTCACCAGAGCCGCGTCGGACAGCGACATACGGTGGTTGACGCCGCCGCCGCATCGGACGGCGAACTTCTCCAGCGAGCGCAGACCCGGGGTCGTCTTGCGGGTGTCCCGGACCCTGGCCTTGGTGCCCTCCAGCGCGTCCGCCCACGCGCGCGTGGCGGTCGCGATGCCGGACAGGCGGCACAGGATGTTCAGCGCGCTGCGCTCGGCCGTCAGCAGGTCACGCGTCCGCGTGGTGACCGACAGCAGCTTCTGCCCGGCCTCGACGCGGTCGCCGTCCTCGACGTGCCGCTCGACCTCGAACTCGTCCGTGCAGACCACGGAGAGCACGGCCTCGGCGACCCTGAGGCCCGCCACGACGCCCCCCTCGCGCGCGGTGAAGTCGCCGGTGGCGGTGGCGTCCTCCGGGATGGTCGAGACGGTCGTCACGTCCACGCCACCGTCCAGGTCCTCCTGGATGGCGACATTGGCGATGTCCTCGACCTCGATCGGGTCGAGCCCGGCGGCGGCCAGCAGCTCGGCGAGCGCGGGGTCGAGCCCGCTCTCCAGGTACTCCTCGTCGCCGTCCGCGCTACAGGCGCAGCCGTCGCCGCAGCCACCGGTCGGGGCGAGGGGAAGGTCGTCGGTGCTCACGTCTGTCACTGCTCCTGAGGCGCTGGGTGTTACCGGGTAGGGGGGAAGTCTGCGGTGTCGGTGGTGTGCACGGCCAGCGAGCGGTCGGGGTTCAGCCGCACGACGATGTGCCGGCGCCAGTGGGCGTCGTCGCGCTCGGCGTGGTCCTCGCGCCAGTGGCAGCCGCGGGTCTCCTCGCGCAGCCGCGCGGCGGCGACCAGGACGCGGCCGACGCACAGGAGGTTGGTGGCCTCCCAGGTGTCCACGCCGGGCTCCGCGGTCTTGCCGTTCTCGTCGAGGGCGTCGCGGGCCTCCGTGTGCAGTTGCTGCAGCTGTTCGGCGGCCCGGGCGAGGGACTCCTCCGAGCGCAGCACGCCGGCGCCCTCGGTCATGATCCGCTGGATGGCGAACCGGGTCTCGGGGGCGAGCAGCGGGTGCGCGGGCGTCTCGGGGTGCTCGACCGGTACGGGCACGCGCGCGTGGAGGCCGTTCTGTGCCCGCGCGGCGATGATGTCGGCGGCGATCCGCTCGGCGTAGACGAGGCCTTCGAGGAGGCTGTTGGAGGCGAGCCGGTTGGCGCCGTGCACGCCGGTGCAGGCGACCTCGCCGCACGCGTACAGGCCCGGCACGGTCGTCCGGCCCCGGGCGTCGGTGCGCACGCCTCCGGAGGCGTAGTGGGCGGCCGGGGCGATCGGGATGGGCTCGGTGAGCGGGTCGATCCCGTTGGCGCGGCAGGCGGCCAGGATGGTCGGGAAACGCTGCTCCCACATCTCGGCGCCGAAGTGCCGGGCGTCGAGGTACATGTGCTCGGCGCCCTGCTCCAGCATCCGCCGCAGGATGCCCTTGGCGACGATGTCCCGGGGCGCCAGCTCGGCCAGTTCGTGCTGCCCGGCCATGAAACGCACCCCGTCGGCGTCGACCAGGTGGGCACCCTCGCCGCGCACCGCCTCGGAGACCAGCGGCTGCTGGCCCTCGGCGTCCGGACCGAGGAACAGCACGGTCGGGTGGAACTGCACGAACTCCAGGTCGGAGACCTCGGCGCCCGCGCGCAGCGCCAGCGCCACGCCGTCGCCGGTCGACACCGACGGGTTGGTGGTCGCGGAGAAGACCTGGCCCATGCCCCCGGTCGCGAGCACCACCGCGGGGGCGTGCACGGCGCCCACGCCGTCGTGCTGGCCCTCGCCCATCACGTGCAGCGTGACGCCCGCCGTACGGCCGTCGGCGTCGGTCAGCAGGTCCAGCACGAGCGCGTTCTCGATGGTGTGCAGCCCACGCGCGCGTACCGCCTCCACGAGCGCCCGGGAGACCTCCGCGCCGGTCGCGTCGCCGCCCGCGTGCACGATCCGGCGCCGGTGGTGGCCGCCCTCGCGGGTGAGGTGGATGTCGCCCTCGCCGTCGGTGTCGAAGTGGGCTCCGGTGGAGATGAGGCGCCGTACCGCGTCGGGGCCCTCGGTGACGAGGATCCGCACGGCCTCCTCGTCGCACAGGCCCACGCCGGCCACCAGGGTGTCCTCCAGGTGCTGCTCGGGCGTGTCGCCCTCGCCGAGGGCGGCCGCGATGCCTCCCTGGGCCCACCGCGTGGAGCCGTCGTCCAGGCGGGCCTTGGTGACGACGACCGTCGTCAGGCCCGCGGCCTGGCAGCGCAGGGCCGCGGTCAGGCCTGCCACGCCGGAGCCGACGACGACCACGTCCGCGGAGATGGCCCAGCCCGGGGCGGGCGCGTGCAGTCGTATGCCGGTGCTGGTGCCTGTGCTGGTCACGAGGCGGCTCCAAAGGTCAAGGGAAGGTTGTCGATCAGCCGGGTCGTGCCGACCCGGGCGGCGACGGCGAGGACGGCCTCGCCGGTGAAGTCGTCGCCGATCTCGGTGAAGTCGGACGGGTCGACGAGCGCCAGGTAGTCCAGTTCGAGCGGCGGGACGAGCCGGGCGGCCTCGTCCAGTACCTGGCGGGCGGCCGCGCGGACGGCCGCCGGGCCGCCCGGGGACGCCGTGGCGACCGCGTGCGCGTCGGCGGCCGCGCGGGACTCCCCGAGGGCGCTCAGCGCCTCGGCACGCGCGTGTGTGGTGGGCACTTCGCGGGCACGCGCGCGCAGCGCCTCCTGCGCGGCGTGCCGGTCACGGCCCGCGAACAGCGCGCGGGACAGCGCGAGCGCGGTACGGCGCTCCTCCGGCGAGAGGTAGCGGTTGCGGCTGGACAGGGCGAGCCCGTCCTCCTCACGCACGGTCGGTACGGCGGCGATCTCGATGCCGAAGTTCAGGTCCCGCACCATGCGCCGGATCAGGGCCAGCTGCTGGGCGTCCTTCTGCCCGTAGAGGGCCACGTCGGGACGGGTGAGGTGGAGCAGCTTGGCGACGACGGTCAGCATGCCGTCGAAGTGGCCGGGCCGCGAGGCGCCCTCCAGTCGTTCGCCCATGGGGCCGGCGGTGATCCGGACCTGGGGGGCGCCGCCGGGGTAGACCTCGTCCACGGAGGGTGCGAACACCGCGTCCGCACCGGCCTGTTCGGCGAGCTTCAGGTCGGCGTCGAGGGTGCGCGGGTAGCGGTCCAGGTCCTCGCCGGCACCGAACTGCAGCGGGTTGACGAAGACGGTGACGACGACCTCGCCGTCCGGTCCTGCGATCTCGCGCGCGGTGCGGATCAGGGTGGCGTGGCCGTCGTGCAGGGCGCCCATGGTCATCACGACGGCGCGGCGGCCGCGGCGCACGCGCGCGTGGAGCTCGTCGGCGGTGCTCAGCAGGGCGGTGGTCATCGGTCGTTCCCCTCGGTGCCGTGAGTGCCGTTCGTGCCACCGCCGTTGGTGCCGCCGGTGCCGTCGGCCAGCACGTCCAGCAGGTCCTCGGCGAGTTCGGGCTTCAGCAGGCCGTGCGCGAGCGCCCGGTCGGCGGTCGCGCGGGCCATCGCGACGTAGCCCGCGACGGTCTGCGGGGCGTGCGTGCGCAGCTCGGTGATGTGTGCGGCGACCGTGCCGGCGTCGCCGCGCGCGACGGGCCCGGTGAGCGCCGCGTCGCCGGAGCGCAACGCGTTGTCCAGGGCGGCGCCGAGCAGCGGGCCGAGCATCCGGTCGGGCGCCTCGACGCCCGCGGTGCGCAGCAGCTCCATGGACTGGGCGACCAGGGTCACCAGGTGGTTGGCGCCCAGCGCGAGGGCCGCGTGGTACAGCGGGCGGTTCTGCTCGCTGATCCACTCCGGCTCGCCGCCCATCTCGATGACGAGGGCCTGGGCGGCCAGCCGCAGCTCCTCGGGCGCGGTGACGCCGAAGGAGCAGCCGGCGAGCCGCTGGACGTCCACGGGGGTGCCGGTGAAGGTCATCGCCGGGTGCAGGGCCATCGGCAGCGCGCCCGCGCGCAGGGCCGGGTCGAGCACCTTCGCGCCGTACCGGCCGGAGGTGTGCACGAGCAGCTGGCCGGGCCGTACCGCGCCGGTCTCGGCGAGACCGGAGACCAGGCCGGGCAGGACGTCGTCGGGGACGGTGAGCAGCACCAGGTCGGCGCGCTGCAGGACCTCGGCGGGCGGCACCAGCGGCACCTCCGGGAGCATGGTCGCGGCGCGCCGCCGGGAGGCGTCGGAGACGCCGGACACGGCCACCGGGCGATGCCCGGCGAGCTGGAGGGACGCGGCGAGCGCAGGGCCCACGCGGCCGGCGCCGACGACGCCGACGGTGAGCCGCGCTGGGCGGTCCTTGAGGTCTTGCTGGTGGACTGTACTCACGCGACGGCGGCCTTCCCGTTCCAGTCCGCTCTGGGTACCGGACGATTTCTCGTCATGTTAACGCTATCTCGATCCGGCGCCGATTGGTCGTCCACAGGCTGTGGGTTACGCCACGTGTACGCCACGCAGCCGTGTGTCCACCCGCGCCCGGGCCCCGCCTCGGCTCTCGCGGCGTCACCACGCGTGCGTGCACCCGAATCCGGCTGCCCGCCCGGGCTCCCGCGCGGCATGATCCGCACATGACTGACACGGCGGAAACGGACGACGACCAGCGGGCGGAGCGGTCCGAGCGGGAACGGATGCGGGGGCGGCGCCGGGACGCCTTCGCCAAGGCGGAGCGTGTGCTGTGGCGCCCGGGCTTCCAGCGCACGATCCGGGAGCGGCTGGCAGCTCTCCGGGAAGCGGCACCCGAGGTGTACGACCTGGACCGGAACGCGGACATCTACGGCGACGGGATCGTGGCGGACCTGGAGGAACGGGTCGCGGGCCTGCTCGGCACGGAGGCCGCCGCGTTCTTCCCGACCGGCACGATGGCCCAGCAGGTGGCGCTGCGCTGCTGGGCGGACCGCACCGGCGACCGCGCGGTTGCCCTGCACGCCCTGGCCCACCCGGAGGTGCACGAACGGCACGCGTTCAGCCAGGTCAGCGGGTTGCGCCCGGTGCGCGTGACCAGTGAGCCCCGGCTGCCCACCGCCGCCGAGATACGCGACTTCGACGAGCCCTTCGGCGCGCTGATGCTGGAACTGCCCCTGCGGGACGCCGGTTTCGTACTGCCCACCTGGGAGGAACTGACCGAGGTCGTCGAGGCCGCGCGGGAGCGCGACGCGGTGGTGCACTTCGACGGCGCCCGCCTGTGGGAGTGCACGGTCCACTTCGGCCGGTCCCTCGAGGAGATCGCGGGCCTGGCGGACAGCGTCTATGTGTCGTTCTACAAGTCCCTCGACGGCTTCGGCGGCGCCGCGCTGGCGGGACCGAAGACCCTGGTGGAGGAGGCGAAGACGTGGCGGCACCGGTACGGCGGCATGGTCTTCCAGCAGTTCCCCACCGCGTTGTCGGCGCTCGCCGGCCTGGAGCGCGAGCTGCCCCGGCTGCCGGACTACGTGCGGCACGCGCGCGTGGTCGCCGCCGCGCTCCGCGAGGGTTTCGCCGCGGCAGATGTCCCGTGGTCGCGCGTGCACCCCGAGGAACCGCACACCCACGACTTCCAGGTCTGGTTGCCGTACGACCCGGACGTCCTCATGGAGGCGGCGGTGCGCCAGGCCGAGGAGACGGGCACGTTCCTGTTCGCCAACCCCTGGGACCGCGGCGGGCCGGGGCTGTCCTTCACCGAGGTCGCCGTGCGCTCGCAGGGCCTCACCTGGACGGCGGACGACGTACGGGCGGCCGTCGCCGGCTTCGTCGAGCGCCTGCCCACGGGGTGATCACAGTGCGCGCGGGCGCAGCCAGCGGCGCAGGGCGTACCGCACGCGCCCCCGCGCCGGGCGCCCGGCGACGACCGCGCGGAAGCGCCGGTAGTCGCGCAGTTCGCGCACCAGGTCGGCGTCGTGCCGGCCGGGCGCGGGCGGCTCCGGTTCGCCGAGCACGCGGGCGCGGTGGCTGTCCAGGAGGTACTGCTGGGTGATGCTCATGGCGATCGCCTTCTCAGGACGTGAACTGATCGGTGACGGACGGGTGTCCGCTCGGGCTCCGCGGCTGCCCCGGTGTCTCCAGCCTGCTCCCGGCCGGGGCGGCTGTCCCGTGGATTGACGACCGCCGTCAATCCACGGCGGCACTGTCAGTGGCCGGGTGCACGATGGACGGCATGAGCGTGACCATCGACATCTCGGGACTGCCACCGGAGCGGGTCTCCGTCGTGCCCTCTCCACTGGCGGAACTGGGGATGGCCCTGCACGCCCTCAGCGAGCCCGGCCACCATCCCGGTCTCCAGGGCTGGGCGACCGCCGTCTCCTCCCGGCTGGACCCCTGCCTGGCCGACCGCCTGTGCGAGGCGGACTTCCTGTGGCGTACGACGTTCTCGGACGTGTTCGCCCCGTTCGCGGGCCTGCCCGGCGGCCGCGCGCTCCCCGGCGCCACCCTCGCCGAGGAACTGGACCAGCTGGACAAACTGACGGACGACCAGTTCGTCACAGCGGCCCTGGAGTTCACGTGCCAGTTGCGCTACGACGTCCAGGAGCCCGGCCCGCTCGAGGACCCGGAGCTGCGCCGGCGCTCCCTGGAACTGGCCGCCGCGCGCGGAGCCGTGCAGGAGCGGTTCACGCGCCGGCTGCTGGAGGATCCGCCGGCCGTCCGCGCCTGGTTCCGGGAGCTGATGCTCGACTGCGACGAGGCGTTCTTCGCCGACGTCTGGGCCCGCGTCCAGCCCCAACTCGCCGCGGACGCCCGGCACAAGACGGAACTGCTGCGCCACAGGGGCCTCGGAGAAGCCCTCGCGTCCCTCTCCGGGGCCATCTCGCTGGACGAGGAGGCCGCGCTCATCACGGTCGACAAGCTCCTGGTGGGCCACGCCGCCACCGGCGACGGCGGCCTGGTCCTCGTCCCGACCAGCCTGGGCTGGCCGCACCTGATGGTCCTGTACCGCCACGGATGGCAGCCCTCGATCACCTACCCGGCGAGCGGGTCCCGTCCGCAGGCCCCGTCCGTCGAGCAGCTCACCCGCCGCATGGAGGCGCTGGCCCACCCGGTGCGGATGCGGCTGTGCCGACATCTGGCACGGGCCCCGCACACCACGAGCGAACTGGCCGACGCGCACGGCATGTCGGCGCCCCAGATATCCCGGCACCTGGCGGTGCTGAAGAAGGCGGGCCTGATCACCAACTGCCGCCGGGGCCGGTACGTCCAGCACCAGCTGGACCTGGCGGCGGTGGCCCGGCTGGGCAGCGACTTCATCGAGGGCGTCCTGCGCTGACACACCGCGCCGCAGCGACGTTAGCCTTGACCGCGGGGCAGCCGGCGGGGCCGGGCTCAGCGGTGACTGTCGAGGCCGTCGGCACAGCCGGGTCTGACCGCCGGAATGCGCCGACACCCACCGCCACAGCCGACCACCCGTGCCCCCGAGACAGCCGGCAGGCACGGGCTCAGCCGTGGCCGCCCGCGCGTACCAGCCCTGTCTCGTAGGCGAGCACCACGACCTGCACCCGGTCGCGCAGGCCGAGCTTGGTCAGGATGCGGCCCACGTGGGTCTTGACCGTCGCCTCGCTCAGCACCAGCCGGGCCGCGATCTCGCCGTTGGACAGGCCCTGCGCGACCAGCACCATCACCTCGCGCTCCCGGTCGGTGAGCCGCTCCAGCTCCTTGTGCTGGGGCTCCTTGCCGGTGGACGGCAGCATCGGCGCGAAGCGGTCCAGCAGACGCCGGGTGGTGGAGGGCGCCACGACCGCGTCACCGCTGTGCACGGCCCGGATCGCGCCCAGCAGGTCACCGGGCGGCACATCCTTGAGCATGAAGCCGGAGGCGCCCGCCTTCAGCCCGGAGAAGGCGTACTCGTCCAGGTCGAAGGTGGTCAGGATCAGCACCTTGGGCGGATCGGGCTCCGCGCAGATCCGCCGGGTGGCCTCCACGCCGTCCAGCTTGGGCATGCGGACGTCCATCAGGACGACGTCGACGGGCGTGGACCGCAGCACCTGCAGGGCCTCGACGCCGTCGCCCGCCTCCGCCACGACCTCCATGTCCGGCTGGGCGGCGAGCACCATCCGGAATCCGGTGCGCAGCAGCACCTGGTCGTCGACGAGCATCACGCGGATCGTCATCGGGCCTCTTTCGTTCGGGGCGGCAGGGGTGGCTTCAGGGCGAGGGTGTACAGGTGTCAACAGGGGGCGTACGGCCGCGTCAGTGCGCCGGTTTGAGCGGGAGCAGGGCACTGATGCGGAATCCTCCGCCCGGGCGCGGCCCCGCGTCCAGGGTGCCGCCGACCATGCCGACCCGTTCGCGCATACCGATCAGGCCGTGCCCCCGGCCGTCGGCGCCGCCCTCCTCGTACAGCTCGTGCGGCGCGCCCTTGCCGTCGTCCTCGACGAGCAGGCCGAGCCCGTCGTCGAAGTAGACCAGCCGGACGCTCGCGCCCGCGTTGGGCCCGCCGTGCTTGCGGGTGTTGGTGAGCGCCTCCTGCACGATCCGGTACGCGGTCAGCTCCACGCCGCTCGGCAGCGGTCGTGGGGTGCCCTCGACCTTGAAATCGACAGGGAGGCCGGAGCTGCGGCACTGCTCGATCAGCTCGTCGATCTGCTCGACGTCGGGCTGCGGAACGTACTCCCCGCTCTCCTGGTGCTCTCCGGTGCGCAGCACGCCCAGCAGACGGCGCATCTCGGCGAGGGCCTGGCGGCCGGTGGACGAGATCGTCTCCAGGGCCTTCTTCGCCTGGTCGGGAGCGGTGTCGAGGACATACGCGGCGCCGTCGGCCTGCACCACCATCACCGACACGTTGTGCGCGACGACATCGTGCAGCTCGCGCGCGATGCGGGCGCGCTCGGCGGCCACCGCGACCTTCGACTGCGCCTCGCGCTCCTTCTCCAGGCGGGCCGCGCGCTCCTCCAGCTGGGCGAAGTAGGCGCGCCGGGTGCGCATGGAGTCACCGAGCACCCAGGCGAGCGCGAAGGGCACCGTCTGGAAGACGACGAGGGCGATCTGCCCCAGAAAATCGGTGTGCTCGTTGGGCCAGCGGATCTGCGCGAGGGGCGCAGCGATGAGGCTGGCGGCGAGCGCGAGCCGGGAGGCCCAGCGCGCGCCGACCGTCGCCACCGTGTAGGTGATCACCAGCATCGCGAAGTCGGCGACGGTCGTCTCGACGTCCACCACCAGCTGGGCCAGACCCGTCGCGAGGGCGACCAGCAGCATCGGCTCCGGGAAACGGCGGCGCAGCGCGACGACGACGCACAGGACGGCGGACACGGCCATCCCGCCGGGGAGCGTCATGTGGTGACCGGGCACCCCGTGGAGATTGACCACGCTCAGACCGGACAGCCCGAGCAGGACGACGGCCCAGAAGGTGTCGACCCAGGTCGGGTGGCGGCGGAGGAAGTCGTAGAGGCGCTGCACGTAACCCAGAGTAGGGAAAACGGATGCGTGCAGGGGTCAACCGGAGGGCCGATCCGCGCCAGGGGCGCGTACTCCGCAAGGTGGAGGAAGTGATCATCTGTGTGCCTAGTCTGTTCCGGTGACGGATGAGACGGCGCGGGAAGCGGAACGGCGCCCCGGCGACGGAGAGGGCGGCCGGCGCGGCCGACGCGGCTGGCGTGCGGCGACCGAGGCGGCGCTGTACGGGCCCGGGGGCTTCTACCGCCGCCCCGAGGGCCCGGCCGGTCACTTCCGTACGTCCGTACACGCCTCGGCGCTGTTCGCGCAGGCAGTGGCCCGGCTGCTGTGCCGGGTCGACGAGGCGCTGGGACGGCCCCCGGCACTGGACTTCGTCGACATGGGCGCCGGGCGGGGCGAACTGGTCACCGGGGTGCTGGCCGCCCTGCCGGCCGATGTGGCCGCACGCGCGCGTGCATACGCCGTCGAGCTCGCCGACCGCCCTGTCGGGCTGGACGAACGCATCACCTGGCTGGACACGCCGCCGCCCACCGTCACGGGGCTGCTGTTCGCCAACGAGTGGCTGGACAACGTGCCCGTGGACGTGGCCGAGGTCGACCCCGCGGGCGTGCCCCGGCTGGTGCTCGTCGCCGACGACGGCACCGAGCGGCTCGGGGCCCCGGTGACCGGCGCGGCGGCCGACTGGCTCGCCCGATGGTGGCCGTTGCCGGCCGAGCAAGGCTTGCGCGCGGAGATCGGACTGCCCCGGGACCTGGCGTGGACTTCGGCGGTGGCGCGGGTGGTGCGCGGGCTCGCGGTGGCCGTGGACTACGCGCACACCGCCGACACGCGCCCCCCGTTCGGGACGCTCACCGGCTTCCGGGAGGGGCGCGAGACGGCGCCCGTGCCGGACGGGTCGTGCGACATCACGGCCCACGTCGCGCTGGACGCGTGCGCGGCGGCCGTCACGGCGCACACACCCTCGGAAGCGCCCCACCGCACGACGCAGACGCCCGGGGATGCGACCGGCAGGCCCGGGGAGACGGCGCACACGCCCACCGAGACGGCGCGGGCGCCCTCGCGCACGGCGCGCGTACTGCCTCCGGCGCGCCTCCTCACGCAGCGCTCTGCTCTGCGCGCCCTGGGCGTCACCGGCGCACGCCCCCCGCTCACGCTGGCCGCCGCGGACCCCACGGCCTATGTGCGCGCCCTCGCGAGCGCCGGGGAGGCCGCCGAACTCACCGCGCCGGGCGGCCTCGGTGACTTCGGCTGGCTCGTCCAGCCGGTTGGGATTCCGGACCCGCTCGCCTGAGCCGGCCGCTCGCCGAGGACCGTCCTACTTGTCGATGTCTCCGACCACGAAGAACATCGAGCCCAGGATGGCCACCATGTCCGCCACCAGCGTCCCCGGCAGCAGCTCGGTCAGCGCCTGGATGTTGTTGTACGAGGCAGAGCGCAGCTTCAGCCGGTACGGCGTCTTCTCGCCCTTGCTGACCAGGTAGTAGCCGTTGATGCCGAGCGGGTTCTCGGTCCACGCGTACGTGTGCCCCTCGGGCGCCTTCAGCACCTTGGGCAGCCGCTGGTTGATCGGCCCGGGCGGCAGCTCGGCGAGCTGGTCCAGGCAGGCGTCGGCGAGGTCGAGCGCGTTGTGGGTCTGGTCCAGGAGCACCTCGAAGCGGGCGAGGCAGTCGCCCTCGCTGCGGGTGACGACCTTCAGGGTGTCCTGGAGACCGCCGTACGCCAGGTACGGTTCGTCGCGGCGCAGGTCGAAGTCGACGCCCGAGGCGCGCGCGATGGGCCCGCTCACGCCGTAGGCGTGCACGGTCTGCGGCGTCATCGCGCCCACGCCGCGCGTGCGCCCACGGAAGATCTCGTTGCCGAGCACCAGGTCGTCGAAGACGTCCATGCGCGAGCGCACGTCGGCGACGGCGGCACGCGCGCGTGCGGTCCACCCGGCCGGCAGGTCCTCCTTGAGGCCGCCGACGCGGTTGAACATGTAGTGCATGCGCCCGCCGGAGATCTCCTCCATGACGTTCTGGAGCACCTCGCGCTCCCGGAACGCGTAGAACACCGGGGTGATGCCGCCCAGCTCCAGCGGGTAGGAGCCGAGGAACATCAGGTGGTTCAGCACCCGGTTCAGCTCGGCGAGCAGCGTGCGCATCCAGACCGCACGCTCCGGCACCTCCATGCCGAGCATGCGCTCCACGGCGAGGACCACGCCCAGCTCGTTCGAGAACGCCGACAGCCAGTCGTGGCGGTTGGCGAGCACGATGATCTGGCGGTAGTCGCGCGCCTCGAAGAGCTTCTCGGCGCCGCGGTGCATATACCCGATCACCGGCTCCGCGCGCACGATGCGCTCCCCGTCCAGCACGAGCCTGAGCCGCAGCACGCCGTGCGTGGACGGGTGCTGGGGCCCGATGTTGAGCACCATGTCGGTGCTTTCCGCGGCGCCGCCGATCCCGACCGTGGTCTCCGTCGTAGGAGTCATGGCCCCAGTTTCCCCTACGTACGCTGGGCCCATGGAGACGGGGAGCCCGGAGGAGACCGGGATACCGGGGGCCGAGCTGGTGTGGCGGGGGCTGCAGCCCGCCCTGATGCGGTTGCGCCGGCTGCTCGTGGTGGGGTGGACGGCAGTGCTCGCGGTCGTCACCGGGCTGCCGCTGGGCCTGCTCGTGGGGCCCGCGTGGGCGGCCTTCGCCCTGGTGCCGGTGGCCGGCGCCGCGTGGTGCTGGCGGCTGGTGGGACGCAACTGGCGGTCGTGGCGGTACGCCGAGCGCGCGGACGACCTGCTGATCAGCCGCGGTGTCCTGTGGCGCGAGGAGACGGTGGTGCCGTACGGGCGGATGCAGCTGGTCGAGGTCACCTCCGGGCCCCTCGAGCGGCGCTTCGGGCTGGCGACCGTGCAGCTGCACACGGCGGCCGCCGCGACCGACGCCACCATCCCCGGCCTGGACCCGGCCGAGGCGGAGCGGCTGCGTTACCGGCTCTCCGAGCTGGGCGAGGCGCGATCGGCGGGCCTGTGACGACCCCGGACCACGACGAGGAGATACCCGCGCCCGTGCCGGTGACCGAGCGCCGGCTGCACCCGGTCACGCCGTTCCGCCGGGCCTGGGCGCCGGTCGCCGTACTCTCCGGATGGGCGGTGCACGACCCGAACGGGACGCAGCAGCAGCTGGCGCGGCTGACCGCCACCGCGCTGCTGCTGGGGCTCGCGGTGCTGGTGCCAGTGGCCGGCCTCTACGGCTTTCTGTCCTGGTGGTTCACGCACTTCGCGGTCACCGACACCGAACTGCGCATCCGCACCGGCCTGTTGTTCCGGCGCACCGCGCACATCCGGCTGGAGCGCATCCAGGCCGTAGACGTCTCCCGTCCCCTCCTCGCGCGCGTGGCGGGCGTCGCCAAGCTGCGAATCGACGTCGTCGGCGCCGACGACAAGGACGAGCTGGCCTTTCTCGGCGAGCAGGAGGCGCGCGCCCTGCGCGCGGAGCTGCTGGCGCGCGCCGCGGGCTTCGCTCCCGAGACGGCGCGCGAAGTCGGCGAGGCTCCGGCGCACGAACTGCTGCGCGTGCCCCCTCGCGCGCTGGCGCTCTCCCTGGTACTGACGGGCGCCACCTGGGTCTCGCTGTGCGCCGCGCTCGTCATGCCGACCGTGCTCTGGCTCACCACCCACAACCTGTGGACGGTCCTCGCCACCGCCCTGCCGCTGTTCGGCGCGGCCGGCGCGCGCAGCGCGGGACGGTTCGCCGGCGAGTTCGACTGGAAGGTGAGCGAGTCGCCGGACGGGCTGCGCATCGACCACGGGCTGCTCGACCGTACGCACGAGACGGTCCCGCCGGGCCGGGTGCAGACCGTGCGGATCGTGCAGCCCCTGCTGTGGCGGCGGCTCGGCTGGGTGCGGGTGGAACTGGACGTGGCCGGGTCCGCCAACTCGGTGCTGGTGCCGGTCGCCCCACGCCCGATCGCCGAGTCGGTCGTCGCGCGCGTGCTGCCCGGTGTGACGGTGCCTCAGGAGCTGTCGCGGCCGCCGCGGCGGGCCCGCTGGTACGTGCCGGTGTGGTGGCGCGGCCACCGCCTCGCGGTCACCGGGGCGGTGTTCGCCACCCGGCGCGGTCTGCTGCGGCGCCGGCTCTCGCTGGTCCCGCACGCCAAGGTGCAGAGCGTGCGGCTGAGCCAGGGACCCTGGCAGCGCCTCTGGCGGCTCGCCGACGTCCACGTGGACACCGGGGCCGGCAAGACCGTGACAGCCCGTCTGCGGGACGCCCAGGAGGCCGCGCGGCTTCTGCACGCCCAGGCGGAGCGGTCCCGTACGGGGCGCCGGGACGCCCGTCCCGACCGCTGGATGACCGGATGACACCAGGCCCGGCTTCCCACGGGGGGAGCCGGGCCTGGTGTCCGGTACCTGTACGGTCTCAGGAAGCCGCGCTGCGCAGCCTCTGGACGTCGATCTGCTCGGTCTCGTCGTGCGCGGTCAGGTCGATGACCTGGCCGACGCCCTCCGACCGCGCGTCGGCGTCCTTGAACTCGGCCTCGGTCTCCGCCTTGTGCACGGCGAGGGCCTCCTGGCCGACGACGTCGGCGAGATCCTCGTTCTGCACGGACTCCAGCGCGGCCTTCGGCGCGTCCTTCTGGGTGCCGAAGAAGTCGAAACCGCCCTCGACCACCGGGCGCCGCGCGGGCGCGGCCGGTACGACGGCCACCGCGGTCGGCACCGTGAAGTGACCGGCGGGCGGCCGGCCCACGGGCTGGGCGGCCTCGGCCGGTGCCATGGGGGCGGCGGCCGCGCGCGCGTGCCCGCCGGCCGCCGGGGACTGCCCCTCCGCCTCGTCCTCCTGGCCGGCCGGCGCACCGGCCTCGCCCGCGGAGGCGCCGGCGCCGTTCGTCACGCCTTCCGCCGCGTCATCGGCCTGCGCGGCGGAGTCGGCCTCGCCCGCGTCGGCCTTGCGGACATCGGCCCTGCCCGTCGGAACAGCGCCCGCCTCGGACTCGCCCGCGGCGGACTCACCCGCCTCGGAGGCCGGCGCCTTCGGAGCCGTATCCACGGAAGCCGCCGCCTCGGAAGCCGCGGGCACGGCCGTGTCGCCGTCGCCGGACGCCGCGGTGTCCGTCGCGGAGTCGCTCGTTGCCTCGCCGTCGAACCGGGCCAGGGCCGTCAGGGCCCGCTGGTACAGCCGTGCGCCCTCGGACGAGAACACCGCGTGCGCCTTCGGCTCGTCCTCGGAGTCCGCCCCGGCCTCAGCGGCGTCGGCGGCGGGTTCCTCGGCCGCCTTCGCTTCGGTCGGCTGCGGCTCCAGCTCGGCGCGGCGCGCGGGCGGCAGCGCCGGCGAGGGCACGGCCGCCTCGATCTCCAGCAGCCGGCGCCCCTCCAGGGCGCTCGCGCGCTCGGTCTCCGCCGTGGCGTACCGGCGCAGCAGGGCCGCGTGCTCGTTGCGCAGGCCGGCCAGCTCCGCGCGCTTGGCGCGCAGCCGCTGCTCCAGCTTCGTGCGCAGCTCGCGCGACTCCTCCAGGTCGGTCTCCAGTTCGGCGACCCGCTCCTCGTACCGCCACTCGTCGCCGGCACGCGCGCGTGTGAGCTCGGCGACCCGCTTGCCCGCCTGTGTGTCCCAGCGGCGCATCACGACCGCTCCGACGACCGCCGTCGCCGCGGCGGCCGCTGCCAGGGCGCGCAGAATCATGGCCTCGGAGAACACCCAGGGACCCAGCGCGCAGACGACGGAGACGGCGGCGATCGCCGACGGAGGCAACAGCCGGTGCAAAGGCGGTGAATGGCGGTGGCGTCCACGTGGCATGGCCAGAAACTTACCGCGCGTAGGCGAATCGTGGGCCCCCGCCCCGTAAAAACACGGCCACAACACCGGCTTCACGAGAAGTCAGGATCAGGGATCAGTGCGCGACCAGCCGCGTGCTGATCCACTGCAGCATCCCCGGGATCTCCCGCTTCCAGGTGTTGAAGTTGTGTCCGCCGCTCGGAAGGATGATCGACGAAACCCTGGTCACGTTGGTGTCCTGCACGCTCTTGATGAACTTGAGCGTGTCCTTGTAGTTGTGCTCACCGACCTTGCTCGAGGTGACGAGCAGCGAGGTCTCGGGCGCGGGCAGGTGCTTGAGCACCCAGAAAAGATCGGCGCGATTGCGCAGGTTCTTGTTGCCGTGGAAGAGGTCACCGGTGGTGGGGTCGATCGGCGCCCTGTAGTACGGCGACAGACCGGCAGCGGCCGCGTACGCCTTCGGGTAGTGCATGGCGATCTTCAGCGCGCAGTAGCCGCCGGTCGAGTCGCCGACGATGCCCCAGCTGGCGGGCGTCTTGTCCACCCGGTAGTGGGCCATCACCGAGTCCCGCAGATCCTTGGCGAAGAACGTCTCGGTCTGCGGGCCGCCGGGAACGTCCACGCATTCCGTGTCCCGCGGCGGCGCCACGGCCGGCCGCAGCATCACCAGAATCATCGGCTGCATCTTCCCCGCCTTGGCCAGCTGCTGCGCCGTGCTCGGATAGTGCAGTTTGTCCACCAGCGCCTGGGCCGTACCGGGGTAACCCGTGAGGACGACGGACACCGGGAACTTGCGCGCACGGTTCTGCGGCTGGAAGTACTCCGGGGGCAGGTACACGAACGCAGGTGCCGCGATATGGGTCGTACGTCCGAGGATATCCACCTTCTGAACCTGCCCCGCCACCTGCGGCAGCCCGCTGCCCGCTCCGATGACCCGGGACGTGGAGACCACCTGGATCGGGCCGGTGCTGCCGCCCGCTATGTGGTCGACGACGACGCCCTGGTCTGTCTCCTGGCCGAACAGGTCGGCCCAGCTGGCGTAGAAGCCGAAGGCCTGGTTGGCGGCGAGGCCCATCGAGGCGACGAGCGCCAGCTGCGTGCTGAGCAGCAGACCGACCCGCCCGCTGACGGCCCGCCAGCTCCGCCGGGCCAGCCGCGGCCACAGCCACACCGTGCCGACGAACAGCATGACGGAGAGGACGATCGCCAGCACCAGCACTTTGTTGCTCGTGAGACCCATGGGCTGTTACCTGCCTGCGCTTTCTGCCCGATGTCAGCCCACGCTTCGTTGCGAGGACTTGCCCGGGGCTTTCCTTGGCCTTTGACCCGACTTTCCGGTGGGGAGTGAACCTCCCTCCCCCAGACACCGTCCTAGAGGGCGCAATGTCGCCGGATGCCCGATCGGGCCCGGGTCCAAGGTCTCTCGCAGAACTACGGGATGCGATGTCTGTCAGGATAGATGGGGAAATGTCGGACGGGGTTCCGAGCCGATCCAGCCGGGCGCGGCGCATACTGCGCGGCCCGCGCCCCGAGGCCGTCCCCGTCCTCGTCGGCAGGGCGGCCGCCCTCGTGGGCGTTCTGGACATTGCCGCGGGTGTGTTCCCGCGCTTCCGTCACAGCCGTATGCACGCCATCGCCGAGGTGCTGCCGGGCTCGTTCGGCCCCTTCGCGGCCGCGCTCTCGGTGAGCGCCGGCGTGCTGTTGCTCCTGCTCGCTCACGGGCTCAAACGGTGCAAGCGCCGGGCCTGGCGGGCCGCGGTCGCACTGCTGCCGGCGGGCGCGGCGGCGCAGTTCGCGTACCGGCACTCGTTCGTCGGCGTGCTCATCGCCGTGGCACTGCTCGTGCCGCTGCTGATCCACCGGGACGAGTTCGCGGCGCTGCCCGATCCGCGCAGCAGGTGGCGGGCGCTCGCGAACTTCGTCCTCATGAGCGCCAGTTCCCTCGCCCTCGGACTCATCATCGTAAGCGTTCACCCGCACCGGACGATCGGCGACCCGAGCCTGGCCGACCGGCTGACCCACGTCGTCTACGGCCTGTTCGGCTTCGAGGGCCCGGTCGACTACCAGGGCAACACGTCCTGGACCGTCGCCTTCTCCCTCGGCGCCCTCGGCTGGATCACCGCCGTCACCACCATCTACCTGGCCTTCCGCCCCGAGCACCCGGCCGCCCGCCTCACCGAGGAGGACGAGTCCCGCCTGCGGGCCCTGCTGGAGAAGCACGGCCGGCGTGACTCGCTCGGCCACTTCGCGCTGCGCCGCGACAAGGCCGTCGTCTTCTCCCCCAGCGGCAAGGCCGCGGTCACCTACCGCGTCGTCTCCGGTGTGATGCTCGCCAGCGGCGACCCCATCGGCGACGTCGAGGCCTGGCCGGGTGCCATCGAGCGCTTCATGGACGAGGCCAAGGCGCACTCCTGGACGCCCGCCGTCATGGGCTGCTCGGAGACGGGCGGCGAGGTGTGGACCCGTGAGACCGGCCTGGACGCCCTGGAACTGGGCGACGAGGCGGTGGTGGACGTCGCGGATTTCTCGCTCGCCGGACGCGCGATGCGCAACGTACGGCAAATGGTCAAGCGCATCGAGCGAGCCGGCTACGAAACCCGGGTACGGCGTATCCGTGACCTCGGCGTCGCCGAACTGGAGCGGATCCGCCGGGCGGCGGAGGACTGGCGCGGCACCGACACCGAACGCGGCTTCTCCATGGCGCTCGGCCGGATCGGCGACCCCGCCGACGGCGACTGCCTGATCGCCACCGCCCACAAGCAGGACGACGAGCCCGGCGAGTACGGCGACCTGAAAGCGGTCCTGCACTTCGTGCCCTGGGGCAAGGACGGCGTCTCGCTGGACCTGATGCGCCGCGACCGCAGCGCGGATCCCGGCATGAACGAGCTGCTGATCGTCGCCGCCCTCCAGGCCGCGCCGAAGTTCGGCATCACCCGGGTCTCGCTGAACTTCGCGATGTTCCGCTCCGCCCTCGCGCGCGGCGAGAAGATCGGCGCGGGTCCGGTCCTGCGCGCCTGGCGCGGGCTGCTGGTGTTCCTCTCGCGCTGGTTCCAGATCGAGTCGCTGTACAAGTTCAACGCCAAGTTCCAGCCGCGCTGGGAACCCCGCTTCGTGGTCTACCGGAACAACGCCGACCTGCCCCGCATCGGCTTCGCCGCCATGCAGGCGGAGGGCTTCGTCGAGTTCGCCCTGCCGATCCCGCGCTTCCTGCGCCGGCGCAAGGCGGCCGCCGAGCGCCCCTGCGCGCACACCGTGGCGGAACGGGACGTGCGCGCGGCCTGAGCGCCCGCGCGGCCTGAGCGTCCGGGCGGGCGCTCAGGGCAGCAGGACCGAGCGGTACGGCCGGAACGGGCCCGGGCGGGCGCCCCACCCCCTCCAGCAGGGGCTTCCGCCCGGGCCGCCGCGCGTTCCGGGCGACGTCCTGGGCCTACGCTGAACGTATGAAGAACCTCAGCGGGCGCGGCCGGGTGGCCGGCCTTCCGGTATGGGACCGGTGCGCGGTCATGGGTGTCGTCAACGTGACCCCCGATTCCTTCTCCGACGGCGGCCGCTGGTTCGACACGACCGCCGCCGTCAAGCACGGCCTCGACCTCGTCGCCGAGGGTGCGGACCTGGTGGACGTGGGCGGCGAGTCCACCCGCCCCGGCGCCACCCGGGTGGACGAGGCCGAGGAACTCAGGCGCGTCATCCCGGTCGTCCGGGGCCTCGCCTCCGAAGGCGTCGTCGTCTCCGTCGACACCATGCGCGCCTCCGTCGCCGAACAGTCCCTCGCGGCCGGGGCCGCCCTCGTCAACGACGTCAGCGGCGGCCTCGCCGACCCCGCGATGATCCCGGTGGTCGCCGCCGCGGGCGCCCCGTTCGTCGTCATGCACTGGCGCGGCTTCCTGCAGGGCGGCAACGTCAAGGGTGCCTACGACGACGTCGTCACCGAAGTCGTGGAGGAACTGCACGCGCGCGTGGAGGCCGTTCTGGCCGGCGGCATCGCCCATGACCGCATCGTCGTCGACCCCGGCCTCGGCTTCTCCAAGGAGGCCGAGCACGACCTCAGCCTCCTCGCCGGCCTCGACCGTCTGCGCGCCCTCGGCCACCCCCTGCTCGTGGCCGCCTCCCGCAAGCGGTTCCTCGGCCGTGTCCTGGCCGGGCCGGAAGGGGCTCCCCCGCCGGCCCGGGAGCGCGACGCCGCCACGGCCGCCGTCTCCGCGCTCGCGGCGCACTACGGCGCGTGGGCCGTGCGCGTGCACGAGGTACGCGCCACCGCGGACGCGGTACGGGTCGCGCGCGCCGTGGAGGGGGCGCGTAAGGCAGGCTCGGCGCCGGAGTCGACAAGTGAGCGCGGGGCGCGTGAAGCGGGCAACACGCCGAGCGCCGAGCACGAGCCCGGGGCGTGCGGAAGTGGGCGCGCGCCTGGTGTCAGTGGTGAGCAAGGGGCGGAAGGAGCCCGGTGAGCGCCCCTCATACCGATGTCGAGCAGGTGGAGGCCGCCAACACCGCCTTTTACGAGGCAATGGAACGCGGTGACTTCGATGAGCTGTCCTCCCTCTGGCTCACCCCCGCCGACCTGGGCGTGGACGAGGAGTACCACGACCCGGCGGACACCGGGGTGATCTCCTGCGTGCATCCCGGCTGGCCGGTGCTCACCGGCCGCGGCGAGGTCCTCAGGTCGTACGCCCTGATCATGGCGAACACCGACTACATCCAGTTCTTCCTCACCGACGTGCACGTCTCCGTCACCGGCGACACCGCGCTCGTCACCTGCACCGAGAACATTCTCAGCGGCGGCCCCGCCCCCGAGGACGGCGCGGAACTGGGACCGCTCGTCGGCCAGCTCGTCGTCGCCACGAATGTGTTCCGGCGCACACCCGCCGGCTGGAAGCTGTGGTCGCACCACGCCTCCCCCGTCCTGGCGGAGAGCGCCGACGACGAGGATCCCGGCGTCGACGAGGTCGAACCGGACGAGGGCCCCCTCGCCTGAGCGGGTAGACGGTCCACAGGAAGCAGAGCAAGAGGGACCAAGAAGTGGTTGGAATCACCTACCCCGGGGTAGAAGCCGCTTCCAGCCCATGACACGGCCGGGTTTCCCTGGGGAAACGCGAGATGAACCCTCGTGGTCCCGGCCGGGCCCGCGCCCCGCGGCCCGGCTTTGTCAGTGCCCGCAGGTAGATTCGTCTGAGGCCGGTGTGCCGCCCGCACGTGGTACGTACCGGTCCTTCCCGACGATTGCAGGAGTGATTCGCGTGGATCGTGTCGCGCTGCGCGGCCTCAGGGCCCGCGGGCACCACGGTGTGTTCCCCCGGGAGCGCGAGGAGGGCCAGACCTTCATCGTCGACCTCGTCCTGGGGCTGGACACCCGGCCGGCGGCGGCCGACGACGACCTGGCGAAGACCGTGCACTACGGCATCGTGGCCGAGGAGGTCGTGGCCGTGGTCGAGGGTGAGCCGGTGGACCTCATCGAGACCCTCGCCGAGCGGATCGCGCAGACCTGTCTGAAGCACGAAGGGGTCAAGGAGGTGGAGGTCTGTGTTCACAAGCCGGACGCACCGATCACCGTCCCCTTCGACGACGTGACCGTCACCATCACCCGGAGCCGAGTATGACCCGACCTTTCCTCCAGGGTCACAGCGACCCGACCGTCCAGCCGGTGCCCGCCTCGGTCGTCGAGAAGGTCGACGCCGCCGACACGACCCTGCAGAACCCGAAGTGGGCCGTCATCTCCATCGGCGCCAACCTCGGCAACCGCCTGGAGACCCTCCAGGGCGCCGTCGACGCGCTCGAGGACACCCCGGGTGTCCGCGTGAAGGCCGTCTCCCCGGTGTACGAGACCGAGCCCTGGGGCGTGGAGCCGGGCAGCCAGCCGTCGTACTTCAACGCGGTCGTGGTCCTCAAGACCACCCTGCCCCCGGCCTCCCTCCTGGAGCGGGCCCACGCCATCGAGGAGGCGTACAAACGCGTCCGCGACGAGCACTGGGGCCCGCGCACCCTGGACGTCGACATCGTCGCCTACGCGGACGTCACCTCCGACGACCCGCAGCTCACCCTGCCCCACCCGCGCGCCCACGAGCGCGCCTTCGTGCTCGCGCCCTGGCACGACGTGGACCCGCAGGCTCAGCTGCCCGGCCGCGGTCCGGTGGCCGAACTGCTGTCGGCCGTCACCCGTGCGGGCGTCGAACCCCGCGAGGACCTGGAACTCCGACTGCCCGAATAGTCGTTAAGGTCAAGACGACTCAAACGACAAGGTCGAGACGACCGCAGTCCGGACCGGTCCGGGGGAGCTGAAGGGACACCGTGAGAGAGCTGCGCATCAGGGTGCTGGCGGGCGTGTTCGTCGTGGCCGGCATCCTGTCCTGGGCGGGCGCCCGCCTCTGGAACTCGACCGGGACCCTCCCCAGCGTCCCCCTGGCCGCCCCCATCGTGCTCGCCCTGATCGCGGTGGTGCTGCTGTCGACGGCGCTCTCGCTGCGCGCCCGTCTCAAGGCCCAGCGCGAGCGCCGCCCCGGTGCCAAGGGCGTCGACCCCCTGATGGCCGCCCGCGCGGTCGTCTTCGGCCAGGCCAGCGCCCTGGTCGCCGCCCTCGTCGCCGGCATGTACGGCGGCACGGGTGTCTTCCTGCTGGAACTCCTCGACATCCCCGCCCGCCGGGACCAGGCGTTCTACGCCGGCTTCTCGGTGGTGGCCGGCATCGGTGTCATAGCGGCGGCCCTGTTCCTGGAGCGGGTGTGCAGGCTGCCGGAGGACGACGACCAGAACCCCCCGGGAGCGGAACCGGCGGCGTGACCGCCGGTTTCCCCAGGCACCGGTTCAGCGCGCCATGATCAGGCTCATGGCCTCGTTCCGCGTCGCCGCATCCCGCAGCTGACCGCGCACGGCGGACGTTATGGTCTTCGCGCCCGGCTTGCGGATGCCGCGCATGGACATGCACATGTGCTCGCACTCGACGACCACGATGACGCCCCGCGGCTCCAGGATCTCCATCAGGGAGTCCGCGATCTGCGTGGTGAGTCGTTCCTGCACCTGCGGCCGACGGGCGTAGACGTCGACCAGGCGGGCCAGCTTGGACAGGCCGGTGATCTTTCCGGTGACGGACGGGATGTAGCCGACGTGGGCGAGCCCCCGGAACGGGACCAGATGATGCTCACACGTGCTGTACACCTCGATGTCCTTCACGAGCACCATCTCGTCGTGCCCCAGGTCGAACGTCGTGGTGAGCACGTCCTCGGGCCGCTGCCACAGGCCGGCGAAGATCTCCTTGTAGGCCCGCGCCACCCGCGCCGGTGTCTCCCTCAGACCCTCCCGGTCCGGGTCCTCGCCGACCGCGATCAGCAGTTCCCGTACGGCATTCTCGGCGCGCTTCTCGTCGAAGTCACCGATGCGGCCCTCGCCGTCCAGCGTCACCGGGTCGGTCATGTGCTTCCTCGTTCCTGTACCTCTTCCGCGCGGCGGCGGCCACGCGTCTGACTGCGGACATACGAACGCCGCGCCCCCAGGCTAAAACCTGGTGGACGCGGCGTTCATTCCAGGCCGGTTGGCCGAAACGCGGTCAGCTCTCCGGGCGGTCCTCCGGCGTCTGGTCCGTCACCGGGGCCGACTCCGCGGCGGTGGACTTGACCGTGCTGATCGCGGCCGTCGCGCCGTTGGCGCCGTTCGTCAGTGCCAGCTCCTTCGGGGAGAGCACCGGCGGACGGGTGGACGGGGTGCGACGGGAGGAGCCGGTCCAGGCGGGCCGCGGGGGGCGCTTGACGATCGGGGCGAAGATCTCGGCGATCTCCTCCTTGCCCAGGGTCTCCTTCTCCAGCAGGTGAAGGACGAGCTGGTCGAGCACGTCACGGTTCTCGACCAGGATCTCCCAGGCCTCGTTGTGCGCGGTCTCGATGAGCTTCTTGACCTCTTCGTCGACCAGCGCGGCGACCTCTTCCGAGTAGTCGCGCTGGTGAGCCATCTCACGTCCGAGGAAGGGCTCGCTGTTGTCGCCGCCGAACTTGATGGCGCCGAGCCGCTCGGTCATGCCGTACTGGGTGACCATCGCGCGGGCCAGGTTGGTGGCCTTCTCGATGTCGTTGGCGGCGCCGGTGGTCGGGTCGTGGAAGACCAGTTCCTCGGCGGCGCGGCCGCCCAGCATGTAGGCCAGCTGGTCGAGCATCTCGTTGCGCGTGGTCGAGTACTTGTCCTCGTCGGGCAGGACCATCGTGTAACCGAGGGCACGGCCGCGGGACAGGATCGTGATCTTGTGGACCGGGTCGGAGTTCGGCGAGGCCGCCGCGACCAGGGCGTGACCGCCCTCGTGGTACGCGGTGATCTTCTTCTCCTTGTCCGACATGATCCGGGTCCGCTTCTGCGGGCCCGCGACCACGCGGTCGATCGCCTCGTCCAGCGCCCGGTTGTCGATCAGCTTCTGGTCGCCTCGGGCGGTGAGCAGCGCGGCCTCGTTCAGCACGTTCGCGAGGTCGGCGCCGGTCATGCCGGGGGTGCGGCGGGCGACGGCGGCCAGGTCGACGTCGGGCGCGACCGGCTTGCCCTTCTGGTGGACCTTGAGGATCTCCAGGCGGCCCTGCAGGTCCGGCGGGTCGACCGCGATCTGGCGGTCGAAGCGGCCGGGGCGGAGCAGTGCCGGGTCGAGGATGTCCGGGCGGTTCGTGGCGGCGATGAGGATCACGCCGCCCTTGACGTCGAAGCCGTCCATCTCGACGAGCAGCTGGTTCAGGGTCTGCTCGCGCTCGTCGTGACCACCGCCGAGGCCGGCGCCGCGATGGCGGCCGACCGCGTCGATCTCGTCGACGAAGACGATCGCCGGGGCGTTCGCCTTGGCCTGCTCGAACAGGTCACGCACTCGGGAGGCACCGACACCGACGAACATCTCGACGAAGTCGGAACCGGAGATCGAGTAGAACGGCACCCCGGCCTCGCCGGCCACGGCGCGCGCGAGCAGCGTCTTACCGGTACCGGGGCGGCCGTAGAGCAGCACGCCCTTGGGGATCTTGGCGCCGACGGCCTGGAACTTGGCCGGCTCCTGCAGGAACTCCTTGATCTCGTGGAGCTCCTCGACGGCCTCGTCGCAGCCGGCGACATCGGAGAAGGTCGTCTTCGGGGTGTCCTTGGTGATGAGCTTGGCCTTGGACTTGCCGAAGTTCATCACCCGGGAGCCGCCGCCCTGCATCTGGTTCATCAGGAACAGGAAGACGACCACGATCAGCACGAAGGGCAGCAGGGAGAGCAGGACGCCGACGAACGGGTTCTGCTTGGACGGCGAGACCGTGTAGCCGTCCGGGATCTGCTTGCTCTCGTACTTGGTCTGAAGGTTGGTGGCGAGCTGGGTGCCCTGCTGGTCGCCGATGTAGCTCGCCTGGATCTTCGAGCTGCCGTCGACCTTCTGGCCGTCCTTGAGGGTGACCTTGATGGTCTGCTCGTCGCCGGTGGTGAGCTTGGCCGACTGGACCCTGTTGTCATTGATCGCCGCGACGACCTGGCCGGTGTCCACCGTCTTGTAGCCGCCGGACGAGCCGACGACCTGCATCAACACGACCACGGCAAGGACGGCCAGCACGATCCACATGACCGGCCCACGGAAGTATCGCTTCACGTCCATCCATACGGAGCGGTGCCGCCCCGTCCCTCCTGCCATAGTGAGTTTGATAAGACAGTTCTTCTGACGGTACCCCAGCGCGGTGGCCCGAAGCCGCACGAAGTTCGCTTCGGACCGCCGGGGAGCCCGTCTCTGCACGCTTCAACGGCCCGGAACCCGCCGGGGTTCCCGATCGTCCTACAAGGCTTGAGCCGAGTGGCTCACACCACGCGGTGCGGCTCAGCCGCCGTAGACGTGAGGCGCGAGCGTACCGACGAACGGCAGGTTCCGGTACTTCTCGGCGTAGTCGAGGCCGTACCCGACGACGAACTCGTTCGGGATGTCGAAGCCGACCCACTCGACGTCGATGGCGACCTTGGCGGCGTCCGGCTTGCGCAGCAGCGTGCACACCTTCAGCGAGGCGGGCTCGCGGGAGCCGAGGTTGTTGATCAGCCAGGACAGGGTCAGGCCGGAGTCGATGATGTCCTCGACGATCAGGACGTGCTTGCCCTTGATGTCGGTGTCGAGGTCCTTGAGGATCCGCACGACACCGGAGGACTGGGTGCCCGCGCCGTAGGAGGACACGGCCATCCAGTCCATGGTGACGGGGGTGGACAGCGCCCGGGCGAGGTCGGCCATGACCATCACCGCGCCCTTGAGGACGCCGACGATCAGCAGGTCCTTGCCCGCGTACTCCGCGTCGATCTTCGCGGCCAGCTCGGCCAGCTTCGCGTCGATCTCTTCCTTGGTGATGAGCACCTGCTGGAGGTCGGCACCCATGTCTTTCGCGTCCACCCGCATCACTTTCGGTCGTCCCGCACTTACGGCCGTAGGTCACGGCCACCGGCTGCCCGGACCGGCCGCCGGAGGGTCGCTCCGCGGGGCCTGGATTCAGCCTTGCCGAATCACCAGTCTGCCACCCTGCCGCTGGGCGACGACTTTGCCCGGGAGATTGATGGCTCCCTGACCGCGCCAGCCGGTGATCAGCCGGTCGACTTCCTCGATGTGGCGGGCGAACAGTGAACCGGCCGGGGCACCGGCCTCGATGGCGGCGCGGCGCAGGATGCGGCGGCGTACGGCGGGCGGGAGGGCGTAGAGCTTGGCGCACTCCAGCAGGCCTGCGGCGTCGCGTACGGAGGCCTCGGCGCGGCTGGCCCAGGCGTCGAGGGCGTCGGCGTCGTCGCGGGAGAGCTGGGCGGTGCGGGCGAGCGCCTCCACGACGCCTTTGCCGAGGGCCTTCTCCAGGGCGGGCAGGCCTTCGTGCCGCAGCCGGGAGCGGGTGTAGGAGGGGTCGGCGTTGTGAGGATCGTCCCAGACGGGGAGGGACTGGACCATGCAGGCCTTGCGGGCGGTCTGCCGGTCGAGCTCCAGGAAGGGGCGCCGGTAACGGCCGCCGGCCCCCGAGACCGCGGCCATGCCGGACAGGGAGCGGATGCCGGAGCCGCGGGCGAGGCCGAGCAGGACGGTTTCGGCCTGGTCGTCGCGGGTGTGGCCGAGCAGGACGGCGGTGGCGCCGTGGCGTTCGGCGACGGCGTCGAGGGCGGCGTAGCGGGCGTCGCGGGCGGCGGCTTCGGGTCCGCCGTCGCGGCCCACGGTCACGACGACGGACTCGACCGGGTCGAGGCCCAGTTCGCGCAGGCGCAGGACGACCTCGTCGGCGCGGAGGCCGGAGCCGGGCTGGAGGCCGTGGTCGACGGTGACGCCCCCGGCGCGGATGCCGAGCTTGGGCGCTTCGAAGGCGAGGGCGGAGGCGAGGGCCATGGAGTCGGCGCCGCCGGAGCACGCGACGAGCACGAGCGGGGAGGGGAGCCGCTCGGCTGTCCGGTCCGGGTGCGTGGCGACGGCCTGCCGGCCGGGCTCGCCGGAGGTCTGCCGGCCGAGCTCGCCGTAGGGCTGCCGGCCGAGCTCGCCGTAGGGCTGCCGGCCCGGGCCGCCGGAGGTGTGGTGGTCGTTGAGGATGTCGTGGAGGACGCGGCGGACCGCCAGGCGTATCGCCGCGACCGCAGGATGGGGACCCATGTCCGGTTCCCTTCATGAAGTTTTCGGGGGTGAGCCCGAGTCGGTCACTCAGAGTGTGTAGATGGTGACAGAAGCGGGCGGTTCCCCGAGCATTGCACGCCTACGCATGCCCCACGGTCCCTCGGACGGGTGATTGGAGGGGCGTTCGCCTGCCGTCGGCCGGATTCTGTTCACGACGTGTCCATGCCGTTCACGACTCGGCCTTGCGGTGCACCCGCGCGACCCAGTCCGCCGGTTTGGCGATCTCCGCCTTGGTGGGCAGGGTGTTGGGCGAGGTCCACACGCGGTTGAAGCCGTCGATGCCGACCTGCTCGACGACGGCCCGGACGAACCGTTCGCCGTCCCGGTACTGCCTCAGTTTGGCATCCAGACCGAGCAGCTTGCGCAGGGCGAGGTCGAGGCGGGAGGCACCCTTGGCGCGGCGCTGCTGGAACTTCTCGCGGATCTCCGCCACGGTCGGTACGACGCTGGGGCCGACACCGTCCATGACGTAGTCGGCGTGGCCCTCCAGCAGGGACATCACGGCGGTGAGGCGGGCGAGGATCTCGCGCTGGGCGGGGGTCTGCACCAGCTCCACGAAGGAGCGGCCGCCGTCCTCCTCCTCGCCCTCGGGGCGGCCTCCGGCGAGAGACTGGGCGGCTTCCCTGATGCGCTCCAGGAAGGTCATCGGGTCGACGTCGGTCTCCGCCAAGAACGACTGGATTTCGCCCTCCAGATGGTCGCGCAGCCAGGGCACGGCCGTGAACTGGGTGCGGTGCGTCTCCTCGTGCAGGCACACCCACAGGCGGAAGTCATGCGGCTGGACGTCGAGTTCGCGCTCGACGTGGACGATGTTCGGCGCGACGAGGAGGAGCCGGCCGCCGCCGTTCTCGCCGGCCGGGAGGTCGCGGGTGGCGGGGGCGAAGGTCTCGTACTGGCCTAGGACGCGCGAGGACAGGAACGACAGCAGCATGCCCAGTTCCACGCCGGTGACCTTGCCGCCGACGGTGCCGAGGACCGCGCTGCCGGGGCTGCCGGCGCGCCGTTCCTGCATCTTTTCCAGCAGCGGCCTGAGGATCTCGCGGAAACCGGCGACGTTGGCGCGGACCCATCCGGGGCGGTCGACCACCAGGACGGGGGTGTCGTGGACCTCGTCGAGGCCCATACGAGTGAAGCCCCGGACGTGTTCCTCCGAGGCTTTGGCGTGCCGGCGCAGCTCCGCGACGACGGCGCGGGCCTCGTCGCGGCTGACGTCGGGGCCCGGTCGTACGAGCCGTGTCGCGGTCGCCACCGCGAGGTTCCAGTCGACCATCCCGGGAGATGCTGTGCCACCGAAGCCAGTCATGCCGTCAACCGTACGGGACCGCTCCCGCTTGGGGCAGGCCGTGACGGGCTGGCGGGGGCCGGGGCGTTGAGCGGGCACCCGATGGTGTCGGCGCGTACGACGGTGCGGCCGGCCGGGTGTGGGTACGGCGGCGCGGCCGGGCCCACGGCAGTCGGCAGGAGTCACCGGCAACCGCAGGCCGCCAGCGCCGTGGCCGTTTTGTCCAGGGCCGATTCGGCCTCCACGGGGTCCGTCGTGCCGGAGGCCATGAAGGCGAAGGCCAGCAGGCGGCCGTCGGCGTCGACGACCGTGCCGGCGAGGGTGTTCACGCCGGTCAGGGTGCCGGTCTTGGCGCGTACGACGCCTGCCGCGCTGTCGGTGTAGCGGTCGGCCAGGGTGCCGGTGAAGCCGGCCACGGGCAGGCCGGTGAGGACGGGGCGCAGGCCGGGGCGGCCGGGGTCGCCGGCCGTGACCAGGAGGGCGGTGAGGAGGTCGGCGGTGAGCCGGTCGTCGCGGTCGAGTCCGCTGCCGTCGTGGAAGGAGGCGCCGGACATCGGCAGGCCGAGCTTGGTCAGCCGGGCGGAGATCGCCTTGGCGCCGCCGTCGAAGCTGCCGGGTTCGCCGCTTGTGAGGGCGGTCTGGCGGGCCAGGGCCTCGGCGATGTCGTTGTCGCTGTTGGTCAGCATGCGCTCGACCACGTCGGACAGCGGGGGCGAGGAGACCGTGGCGAGGGTCTGCGCGCGCGTGCTGGCCTTGGAGGGGCCGGGGGACGTGGTGGTGATGCCGGCGTCCTTCAGGAAGCCCGCGAACTTGCCCGCCGCGTCCTTCGCCGGATCGCTCACGCGGGGCGCCGGGCCGCTGCTGGAACCGTCGGTGCGGCCTTCGTCGGCGATCAGGGCGCTGACCGGCGCGAGGTTGTCGTTGACGCCGATGGGGTGCAGGGCGGGGCCGGAGTACAGGGTCGTGTCGTAGGAGAGCGTGACCTTGCGGATGCCGCGCTTGTGGAGCGCCTCGGCGGTGTTCACCGCCAGCTCGCGCAGGTCGGCCCAGCCTCCCGCGGCCTTCCCGCGGGCGGTGAGGGTGGGGTCGCCGCCGCCGACCAGGACGAGTTCGCCGGTGTCGGGTTCGAGGGCGGCGCGGGTGGTGAAGCGGTGGTCGGGACCCAGGGCGGACAGGGCTGCGACGGCGGTGGCGATCTTGGTGGTGGAGGCGGGGGTGAGGGCCTTGCCGGCGTCGGTGCCGTACAGGCGCTTGCCGCTGGCCACGTCGACGACGGCGGCCGCGTGGGTGCCGCCCAGCGCGGAGGCGCCCAGGAGGGGCTTCAGGACGTCGGAGAGCGCCTTTCCATCCGGTGCGGCCTTCTTGGTGTCGACGGCGCTCGTCGTGCCGTCCAGGCCCACCAGGACGGGTTCGGCGCTGGGCGCGGGCCGGGGCAGCCCCGCCGTCGTATCCGACCGGCCGTGATCTGCGCCACCTGTCCGCTCCAGGGCGGCGGCCCGGTCCCGCTCGGCCGTACGCTGACCGTTGGCGTCCCAGGGGCCGGCCGCGGTCACCACGCCGGCGGCCAGCACCAGGCCGGCGGTGGCGGCGCCCGCGGTGTACTGCCAGGTCTGCACGGCCCGTGGCCGCGGCAGGTGCAGGGCCAGGGCCCGTGTCAACCGCGCGACCCGCGGCCTCGCGGCCGCCCCGGCCCGCTCCAGACGCGGTCGTACGGCGTTCGCGATCCGCTCCACCCGCGGTCTCGCGGCCCGCCAAGGCCTCAGCTCTGGCACGACCACCAGCCCCTTTCGCGATCACACACCTGCGTGAGGGACACTTAATCACCAGAACTATGTGCTGATCATGGAGGAGCCACCGGTGGAGTTCGACGTCACGATCGAGATCCCGAAGGGTTCGCGCAACAAGTACGAGGTGGACCACGAGACCGGTCGGATCCGCCTGGACCGTCGCCTCTTCACCTCGACCGCCTACCCGACCGACTACGGCTTCGTCGAGAACACCCTCGGCGAGGACGGCGACCCGCTGGACGCGCTGGTCATCCTGGACGAGCCGACCTTCCCGGGCTGCCTCATCCGCTGCCGCGCGATCGGCATGTTCCGCATGACGGACGAGGCGGGCGGCGACGACAAGCTGCTGTGCGTTCCGGCCACCGACCCGCGCGTGGAGCACCTGCGGGACATTCACCACGTGTCGGAGTTCGACCGCCTGGAGATCCAGCACTTCTTCGAGGTGTACAAGGACCTGGAGCCCGGCAAGTCCGTCGAGGGTGCCAACTGGGTGGGCCGCACGGACGCCGAGGTGGAGATCGAGCGGTCGTACAAGCGCTTCAAGGAGCAGGGCGGCCACTGAGCCCTGAGCCCCTTTCTTCTCGCTGACGGGCCGTACGCGCACGCGTGCGGCCTGTTCGCGTCCACGCACGCGTACGGACCGCCGGGGCACCTGTGCGCATACTGAGCCGTACGGAAGGTGTCGTTCAGGGAGCGGTGCGAGGTGTCGGAGGCGGAGGACCGCAAGCCCCGGTCGGACGAGGCGCGGTACGACCCGGAGATCACGTCCGAGTTCGCCATTCCGGAGGGCATCGAGGTCTCCGAGGGCGGTGGTGAGCCGGAGACCACCTCGGAGTTCGTCCTGCCGAAGGGCCTGGAGACACCGCAGTCGCCGAGTGCCGAGCCGGAGGGGTCGGCGTTCAGCACACCAAGCGCCTACAGCGCCAAGGACGCCCTGACGGCGTTCACCCCGGCCGCCGGCGTTCCGCTGGTCAGTCTGGTCAAGGACGCGCCCTGGCAGGACCGGATGCGCACGATGCTGCGCATGCCGGTGGCCGAGCGGCCCGCGCCGGAGCCGGTGCAGCGCGCCGAGGAGGAGGGCCCGGCCGTCCCCCGCGTGCTGGACCTGACCCTGCGCATCGGTGAGCTGCTGCTGGCCGGCGGCGAGGGGGCGGAGGACGTGGAGGCCGCGATGTTCGCGGTGTGCCGCTCCTACGGCCTGGACCGCTGCGAGCCGAACGTCACCTTCACGCTGCTGTCGATCTCGCACCAGCCGTCGCTGGTGGATGACCCGGTGACGGCCTCGCGGACCGTACGGCGGCGGGGCACGGACTACACCCGGCTCGCGGCCGTGTTCCGGCTGGTGGACGACCTGACCGACCCGGAGACCCATGTCTCCCTGGAGGAGGCCTACCGGCGGCTGGCGGAGATCCGCCGCAACCGGCACCCCTACCCCGGCTGGGCGCTGACCCTGGCCAGCGGGCTGCTGGCGGGTGCGGCGTCCGTGCTGGTCGGCGGTGACCTCATCGTGTTCGTCGCGGCGGCCGTCGGCGCGATGCTCGGCGACCGGCTGGCCTGGCTGTGCGCGGGGCGCGGGCTGCCGGAGTTCTACCAGTTCACGGTGGCCGCGATGCCGCCCGCGGCGATCGGGGTCGCGTTCGCGCTCGCGCACGCCGACGTGAAGGCGTCCGCCGTCGTCACCGGTGGACTGTTCGCGCTGCTGCCCGGGCGGGCGCTGGTGGCGGGCGTGCAGGACGGTCTGACCGGCTTCTACATCACCGCGTCGGCCCGTCTGCTGGAGGTCCTGTACTTCTTCGTGGGCATCGTCGCCGGTGTGCTGGTCGTCCTGTACTTCGGGGTGAAGCTCGGCGGCAAGCTCAACCCGGACGCGGCGCTCGTCATCGACGAACGGCCGCTGATCCAGATCGCGGCCTCCATGCTGCTGTCGCTGACCTTCGCGGTGCTGCTCCAGCAGGAACGGTCCACCGTGCTGTGGGTGACCCTCAACGGAGGCGTGGCCTGGACCGTGTACGGCGCGATGCACTACGTCGCCGGCATCTCGCCGGTGGCGTCCACGGCCGTGGCGGCGGGGCTGGTGGGCCTGTTCGGACAGCTGCTGTCGCGCTACCGGTTCGCGTCGGCGCTGCCCTATACGACGGCGGCGATCGGCCCATTGCTGCCTGGCTCCGCCACGTATTTCGGGCTGCTGAACATGGCCCAGAACGAGGTGAACAAGGGGCTGGTGTCGCTGGCCAACGCGGCGTCGCTGGCCATGGCCATCGCCATCGGGGTCAATCTGGGCTCGGAGGTCTTCCGGTTGTTCCTGAGGGTGGGGTCGGTCGGGAAGCGGCGGGCCGCGAAGAGGACCAGGGGGTTCTGAGCGGCCGCTTCTACTGCGGGCGGTAGTCGTACGGGTACTGGTGCTGCTGCTGGTACTGGTGCTGCTGCGGGTCGTACTGCTGCTGCGGGTACTGCTGCTGGTCGTAGCCCTGGTTCCAGTACTGCTCCTGCTGGTTCCAGTCCTGCTGCTGGGGCTGCTGGTACGGCTGCTGCTCGTACTGGTTGCCGTAGTGCTGCTCGTACGGCTGGTCCGGCTCGATGCGGCGCAGCTGGGTCGTCGCGGTGTCCATGGCCGGCGGAGCCGGGCGGGACGCCTCCGGTGTCGCCTGCGCGGCCTTCTTCCCCTTGCCGCGGGCCCGGAGGAACTCGATCGCGATCGGGACCACGGAGACGAGGACGATCAGGATGAGGATCGCCTCGATGTTGTTCTTGACGAAGCCGATGTTGCCGAGCCAGGAGCCGAGCAGGGTGACGCCCGCTCCCCACAGGGTGCCGCCGATGACGTTGAAGATGAGGAACGAGCGGTACTTCATGCCGCTGACGCCGGCGATGATCGGCGTGAACGTGCGCACGATCGGTACGAAGCGGGCCAGGACCAGCGACTTCGGGCCGTACTTCTCGAAGAACTCGTGCGCCTTGGTGACGTTCTCCTGCTTGAACAGGCGGGAGTCCGGGCGGTTGAACAGGGACGGGCCGACCTTCTTGCCGAACATGTAGCCCGCCTGGTCGCCGAGGATCGCGGCGAGGCAGATCAGGCCGATCGCACCCCACAGCGGGAAGTCCAGCTGGTTCGACGTGATCAGCAGGCCGCAGGTGAACAGCAGCGAATCACCCGGCAGGAAGAAGCCGATGAGCAGGCCGGACTCGGCGAAGACGACGAGCAGCAGGCCCCAGATGCCGTAGGTGCCCAGCAGATGGTTGGGATCGAGCCAGCTCGGGCCGAGGGCGAGTGTCATCACGGGTCCGGGCTCCTGAGGGGGTGAAGGCGGCTACGGCTGCTGGTCTTCGGCGAAGTGCCGCACAAAGCGAAGTGCCGCACAACGCTATCAACGTGATGTGACCGCCCCAGGTTCCAGCGGTGTCCCCGGGATGCACTGTGGGATGACTGGGAGAAAGCTGTGACTCATGGGACTCGATGACTACGGCGGCGGCCAGGGGCCCCAGCCGGACGTGCTGGTCGTGACGACGAACGACGTGCCCGGATACCGGGTGCAGCAGGTGATCGGCGAGGTCTTCGGACTCACCGTGCGCTCGCGGCACCTCGGCAGCCAGATCGGCGCCGGACTGAAGTCGATGATCGGCGGCGAGCTGAGGGGGCTCACCAAGACGCTCGTGCAGACCCGCAACCAGGCCATGGAGCGCCTGGTGGAGCAGGCACGCGCGCGTGGCGCCAATGCCGTGCTGGCGTTCCGGTTCGACGTGACCGAGGCCGCGGACGTGGGCACCGAGGTGTGCGCCTACGGCACGGCGGTGGTCCTGGCCCGGGAGTGAACCCCGCGCACTCCCGGGCCGGGCGCGGTCAGGAGGTCCGACGGTCGGCGTTGGCGAGGATCGCGTCGCGCAGGTGCTCGGCGACACCGGGTCCCATGGCGTCGTAGTACGCCTTGAAGCGCTCGTCGGAGACGTACATCTGCCCGAAGCACCGGTGCATCTCGTACGGGACCTCGAAGTACCACCTGTTCATGTGCTGGCGGTGCTCCTCCGCCATGTCCATGGCGGTCTCGTCGGACGGCTGCTCGCCCGCGGCGACCAGGGCGGCGTACCGCTCCTGCCAGTCGTCGACCTCGGCCTTGATCCGCTTCCAGTCCTCCTTGGTGTAGCGCGCGGCGCGGCGCTGGGACTCGGCCCAGGCCTCGGTGTTGCCCCAGCGCTGCTCCGCCTCCTCGGCGTACTCCTCGTTGAAGGGGTCCTTGTCCCCGAACACCTCGAACCGTTCCTCCGGGGTGAGGTTGATGCCCATCTTGCGTGCCTCCATGGCGTGCTCCACGGCCGCGGCCATCCTCTGGAGCTTCTCGATCCGGGCGGTCAGCAGTTCGTGCCGGCGGCGCAGGTGCGCGCGCGGGTCCACGTCCGGGTCGTCGAGCAGGACCGCGACCTCGTCGAGCGGGAAGCCGAGCTCCCGGTAGAACAGGATCTGCTGGAGCCGGTCGAGGTCGGCGTCGGTGTAGCGCCGGTGGCCGGCGTACGTGCGCTCGCCGGGCACCAGCAGGCCGATCTCGTCGTAGTGGTGCAGGGTGCGCACCGTGACTCCGGCGAACCCCGCGACCTGTCCCACGGAGTAGCTCACTTTTCCGCTCCTTCGGTCGGTACGCCGTCCACGCTGAGGCCTCACGCCACGTGAGGTGCAAGCCGGATTTCCTTCGGGATGTTGTGTCTGTTTTGTCCGTTTATGGTGAGCCCGTGGCCCAGGAGACCGCGCAGCAGGCGCCGACGACCGCTCACACGGCCCCGGCACGGGCCCTGCTGCCGCTCATCCTGCCCGCCGCGGCCGTGGGCGTCGTGGCCAGCCTGGTCTACGTCGGCGTGAGCGTGGCGGCCGAGCAGCTCCAGCGCGTGCTGTGGGGGCCCCTTCCGGACGCGCTCGGGGTGGGCCGGTACTCGGTGCTGTGGATGTTCGTCATGCTCGTGGCGACCGGCATCGCCGTCGGGCTGGTGGTCTGGAAGGTCCCCGGCCACGCCGGTCCCGACCCGGCCACGCTCGGCCTGGACGCCCCGGTGCTGCCGCCCGTCGTGCTGCCGGGTCTGGTGCTGGCGACCGGCCTGATGCTGGCCGGCGGCCCGAGCCTCGGCCCGGAGAACCCGATCATCGCCGCGAACGTGGGCCTCGCGGCCTGGCTCGGCGGGCGCTTTCTGCCCCGGGCGCCGGGCACCCTGTGGCCGGCGCTGGCCGAGGCGGCGACGATCGGCGCGCTGTTCGGTACGCCGGTGGCGGCCGCGCTGGTCATCTCGGAGGCCATGGCCGGACGGCCGATGCGCGGCCGGCTGTGGGACAACGTGTTCGCCCCGCTGACCGCCGGCGCGTTCGGGGCCCTGACGACCACCCTGGTGTTCCATCCGACCTTCGACCTGGGCCTGCCGCCCATGGGGCACCCGCACGCGAAGGACCTCCTGGCGGCGCTCGTGATCGCCTCGGGGGCAGCCGTGCTCGGCATGAGCGCCGTGTACGCCTTCCCCTACGTCCACAAGGCCTTCCGGCGGCTGCGGCATCCGATGCTGATGCTTCCGGCCGGCGGGGTCGTCCTGGGCGCTCTCGCGGCCGTGGGCGGGCATCTGACGCTCTTCAAGGGGCTGGCCGAGATCGCGGAGCTGGCGCACGGCCCGGAGGGCTGGTCGGCCGGGCAGTTCGCCACGATGGCGGTCGTGAAGCTGGCCGCGCTGCTCGTCGCCGCGTCCTGCGGCTTCCGCGGCGGCCGTATCTTCCCGGCCGTGTTCGTCGGCACCGCCCTGGGACTGTGCGCCCACGCGGTCGTTCCGGCCGTGCACCCGGCGCTGGGCGTGGCGACGGCCGTCCTGGGCATCCTTCTGGCGATCACCCGGCAGGGCTGGGTGAGCCTGTTCACCGCTGCCGTCCTAGTCGCGTCGCCCGACATCCTCGCCGTGCTGTGCATCGCCTCGCTGCCGGCCTGGCTGCTGGTCACCGGGCGACCGCAGATGCAACTCCGGGACGACAGCACCCCGATCCGCTGAGTCGCCGAGCACTACCTGGAGGCACGTTCATGGCCCTGCACAAAGGTCCCGAGAAGCAGCACCAGCAGCGAGTGATGTCGGTCAACCCGTTCTACGGCGAGGCCAATCCGGTCGGCGGCATGACCGAGGCCCCGCCGACCCACCGGCTCCCGGACGCGCCGCTGGCCCCGTCCACGGCGTACCAGCTGGTGCACGACGAGCTGATGCTGGACGGCAACTCCCGGCTGAATCTCGCCACGTTCGTCACCACCTGGATGGAGCCGCAGGCCGGGGTGCTGATGGCGGAGTGCCGGGACAAGAACATGATCGACAAGGACGAGTACCCGCGCACCGCCGAGCTGGAACGGCGCTGTGTGGCCATGCTCGCCGACCTGTGGAACGCGCCGGATCCGGCTGCCGCGGTGGGCTGTTCGACGACCGGGTCGAGCGAGGCCTGCATGCTCGCCGGGATGGCCCTCAAGCGACGGTGGGCCAGGCGCAACGCCGACCGGTACCCGGGCGCCCGCCCCAACCTGGTGATGGGCATCAACGTCCAGGTGTGCTGGGAGAAGTTCTGCAACTTCTGGGAGGTGGAGGCCCGGCTCGTACCCATGGAGGGCGACCGCTTCCACCTGGACCCGCAGGCCGCCGTCGAGCTGTGCGACGAGAACACCATCGGCGTCGTCGGCATCCTCGGCTCGACGTTCGACGGCTCCTACGAGCCGATCGCCGACCTGTGCGCCGCCCTGGACGGCCTCCAGGAGCGCACCGGGCTGGACGTCCCGGTGCACGTGGACGGCGCGTCCGGCGCCATGGTGGCGCCCTTCCTGGACCCGGACCTGGAGTGGGACTTCCGTCTCCCGCGCGTGGCGTCCATCAACACCTCCGGGCACAAGTACGGGCTGGTGTACCCGGGCGTCGGCTGGGCACTGTGGCGGGACGCGGAGGCGCTGCCCGAGGAGCTCGTCTTCCGGGTCAACTACCTGGGCGGCGACATGCCGACCTTCGCGCTGAACTTCTCCCGGCCCGGCGCGCAGGTGGTCGCGCAGTACTACAGCTTCCTGCGTTTGGGCCGCGAGGGGTACCGCGCGGTGCAGCAGTCGACGCGGGACGTGGCGACCTCGCTGGCGGACGGGATCGCGGAGCTCGGCGACTTCCGGCTGCTCACACGCGGCGACCAGCTGCCGGTGTTCGCCCTGACCACGGCCGACGACGTCACGTCCTACGACGTCTTCGACGTCTCCCGGCGGCTGCGCGAGGGCGGCTGGCTGGTGCCCGCGTACACCTTCCCGGCGAACCGGGAGGACCTGTCCGTGCTGCGGGTCGTGTGCCGCAACGGCTTCTCCCGCGACCTGGCCGACCTGTTCCTGGACGACCTGACCCGCCTGCTGCCCGAACTGCGCCGGCAGCCGCATCCGCTGACCCGGGACAAGGAGGCGGCCACCGGTTTCCACCACTGACGGAAGCGGTGCGCGCTGACGTCCCAGGCGCGCGAACCTCCGTACCGCCGACGGGAAGAGGACCGCCGGCAGGGCGAGGGGCCGGAGCACGCCCGGCCAGATGTGGCCCGGTTCGCCGCCGGGGCTGCCCAGGAGGTCGCGTACGGCCGTCGCCGTCTGGGACAGGGGTCCCTGCACGGCCGTGCCGAGGGCTGACATGCGGTCCAGGTCGTTGCCGTACGACCGACCGCCCCGCCGTCACCCCCAGGAGCCGCCCTGCTCCTGGGCCACCAGCTCGAAGGCCGTCCTGCCGTCCAGGGACTCGCGGATGATGTCGGCGTGGCCCGCGTGCCGGGCCGTCTCGCGGATCAGGTGCAGACACAGCCAGCGCAGCGAGACCCGGCCCTGCGGCGGGAACCAGGGGTCCGGCGGCAGCGGGAAGGTGTCGTCCAGGCTCGGCACGGAGCGGATGTACTTCTCCGTCTCGGCGGCGACCTGCTCCCAGTACGCCAGCTGCGAGGCGACCGTCTCCTCGCCGACCAGCTGGAAGCTCTCGTGCCAGTTCGACTCGTCGCGCGTGACGGCCGGGGGTTCCTGCTTGGCCCGTGCGATCCAGATCTGCTCGACCTCGGCGACGTGCTTGAGCAGGCCGCCGAGCGACAGCTCGCTGGCGCTGGGCTGGGAGCGGGCCTGCTCCTCGGTCAGCCCGAGCAGGGCCCGGCGGATCCCGCCGCGCTGCTCCTCGATGAACGCGAGCAGCGCCCCGCGCTCGTCGCCCTGCGCCTCCGCCGGTACGTGCCTGACCATGGCCGGCCGCCTTTCATCACCGTCGCCGGGGCCCTTCGCCCCCTGACACCGATGACGCTACGGGCCATTGCGGTCAGATGCTGTCCGCAATGGCCCGCCCGTCACGAAAAGCTGGGCCGGAAAAAGGCCGGCCGGAGAAAGGCCGACTAGAACGGGAAGCCGCTGCGGCCGTGCTGGACCGAGATCCACTTGACGGTCGTGAACGCCTCCATCGTCGTCTCGCCGTTGAGGCGGCCGATGCCGGAGTGCTTCTCGCCGCCGAACGGCACGATCGGCTCGTCGTGGACCGTGCCGTCGTTCACATGGAACATGCCGGTGTCGATCTGCTTGGCGAAGGCCACACCCCGCTCGATGTCACCCGTGTGGACGGCGCCGCTGAGGCCGTACGGGGTGTCGTTGACGATGCGCAGCGCCTCCTCCTCGCCGTCGAACGGGATGAGGAAGGCGACCGGGCCGAACACCTCCTGCTGGAGCAGCGCGGAGTCGGCGGGGAGGCCGGTGAGCACGCTCGGCTCGACCAGGTTGCCGGAGGTCGTGCCGCGCACGAGCGCGGTGGCACCCTCGGCGACCGCCTGCTCGACGGCGCCGGAGATCGCGTTCGCCTGCTGGGAGTTGATCACCGGGCCGATGACGGTCTGCGGGTCGCGCGGGTCGCCGACCTTCAGCGACTTCACCTTGGCGACGAACTTCGCGGTGAACTCCTCGGCGACGGACGCGTCCACGAGGACCCGGTTGGCGGCCATGCAGACCTGGCCCTGGTGGACGAACCGGCTGAAGACCGCCGCGTCCACGGCGTAGTCGATGTCGGCGTCGTCCAGGACCACCAGCGCGCTGTTGCCGCCGAGTTCGAGCACCGAGCGCTTGAAGTTCGCGGCGCAGACGGTCGCCACGTGCCGGCCGACCTTGTCGGAGCCGGTGAAGGAGATGACCTTCGGCACCGGGTGCTCGATGAACGCGTCGCCGATCTCGGCGATGTCGGTGACCACGACGTTGAGCAGGCCGCCGGGCAGCCCGGCCTCCTCGAAGAGCTTCGCGATCAGAGTGCCGCCGGTGATCGGGGTGTTCTGGTGCGGCTTGAGGACGACGGCGTTGCCGAGCGCGAGCGCCGGGGCGACCGACTTGATCGACAGCAGGAAGGGGAAGTTGAAGGGGCTGATCACGCCCACGACGCCGACCGGCACCCGGTAGACGCGGTTCTCCTTGCCGTCGGCCGGGGAGGGCAGGATCTTGCCCTCGGGGCGCAGCGCCAGGTGGATCGACTCGCGCAGGAACTCCTTGGCGAGGTGCAGCTCGAAACCGGCCTTCACGCGCGTGCCGCCGAGTTCCGCGATGATCAGGTCGGCTATCTCCTGCTCACGGTCCTCTATGAGCCGAAGCACCCGCTCGAAGACCGCGCGGCGGGCATAGGGGTTGGTCTCGGCCCACTTCTTCTGGGCACGTGCGGCGGCCCGGTAGGCCTGGTCGACCTCGTCCACCGTGGCCACCGTGATCGAGGCCAGCTTCTCGTCGTCGTAGGGATTGAAGTCGATGACGTCCCAGGAGCCGCTGCCCGGTCGCCATTCTCCGTCGATGTACTGCTGGGCCAGATCGCTGAAGTAGGACGACATGTGATCCCTCAATCACTAGCGGAGCCAGATCCTGGTCACGGTCTGATCGCACGTCATCGTACTTGCGTTTCAAGCGAGTTGGAGGGGGGTCCTCAGGACAGCTGAAGCAGTCCCCGGAGCAGATCCCGGCTCTCGTCGGCACCCGGGCTGTCCTGCTGCAGCTCCTTCAGGGCCTGCTCGTACTGGGCGACGTCCTCGCGCTTGTCGAGATACAGGGCGCTGGTCAGCTGCTCCATGTAGACGACGTCGGACAGATCGGCGTCGGGGAAGCTGAGGATGGTGAAGGCGCCGCTCTCACCGGAGTGCCCGCCGAAGCCGAACGGCATGACCTGCAGCCGCACGTTGGGCCGCTCGGAGATCTCGATCAGGTGCTGGAGCTGACCGCGCATCACGTCGCGGCCGCCGTAGGGGCGGCGCAGGGCGGCCTCGTCGAGGACGAAGTGGAACTCGGGGGCGCGGTCCGCGAGCAGGTGCTTCTGCCGCTCCAGGCGCAGGGCGACCCGGCGTTCGACGTCGGCGGGGCTCGCGCCCTTCATGCCGCGCCGGACCACCGCGCGGGCATAGTCCTCTGTCTGGAGCAGGCCGTGGACGAACTGCACCTCGTAGACACGGATGAGGGACGCGGCGCCCTCCAGGCCCACATAGGTGGGGAACCAGGTGGGCAGGACGTCGGTGTAACTGTGCCACCAGCCGGCCACGTTGGCCTCCCGGGCGAGGGAGAGCAACGACTCGCGCTCCACCTCGTCCGTGATGCCGTACAGCGTCAGCAGGTCTTCCACGTCCCTGGTCTTGAAGCTCACCCGGCCCAGCTCCATCCGGCTGATCTTCGACTCGGAGGCGCGGATGGAGTACCCCGCCGCCTCGCGTGTGATGCCGCGCGCTTCCCGCAGTCGCCTGAGTTGCGAGCCGAGCAGCATCCGCCGCACCACCGATCCGGGCTCTCCCGCGCTCACGTTCGCCAGCCTCCCCAACCGTCCTCAGGGCCCGCAGTCTGCCACTAAAACACTTCGAGCAGTACTCGTCCGGTTACGGAAACGGAAAGAGGCGGGCCGTTTCCGCCTGCGTGTGACCGGGAAGAGGTCAGGACCTCTGAAGACAACCGCTGGAAGATGGCGGAAAAAATGGCCAAGAAGCGGTACGGTCAGGGCCATTTCGGTCGCGTGCACGTGCATCTGCCCTTGCATCTGCTCTGCGCATCCGAAACCATGGTGCCGCGCCACCGCTGCATCGCAACGACCGCGAATTCCCGGGAGTGCCTCGCATGGGAACGAATGGATCGACCATGCTCAAGCCGTTACGGCAGGGCCTTCCGCCGCTGGATCCCGCGGCCGTGTCCGATGCCGCCTCCTGCGCCCTGCCCGCCCGCTACGAGGCGGTGCGCGAGGCCAGGCGCTTCACCCGGGGCACCCTCGACCAGTGGGACGTCGGCGAGCGCTTCGACGACATATGCCTCGTCGTCTCCGAACTCGTCACCAACGCCCTGCGCCACGCCCTGCCGTCCGACCCGGGGTGCATCGAGCACCAGCCCTCGGTACGGCTGCACCTGATGCGCTGGACCGAGCGGCTGGTGTGCGCGGTGCGCGACCCGAGCCATGAGTCCCCGACGCCGCGCGACTCGGACGACTTCTCCGCCGAGTCCGGGCGCGGGCTGTTCCTGGTCGACTCCTTCGCCGACAGCTGGGGCTGGCACCCGCTCGCGGGGACGCTCGAGGGCAAGGTGGTCTGGGCGCTGTTCCGGCTCCAGCCGGCCGGCTGACGCGGTACGGCACCTACGGACGCGCGGTTTCTACGCGCGTCGCGCTCCGTCCACGACCCCGTCCGACATCGTTGCCAGGGGGCCACCGAGGGGCGCCTCCCGCCGCCTCGCGCTCTCAGCTCACTATCAGGTGGTCGAACTCGCCGTCCTTGACGCCGAGGAGCATGGCCTCGATCTCCGCGCGCGTGTAGACGAGCGCCGGGCCGTCCGGGAAACGCGAGTTGCGTACGGCGACGTCACCGCCGGGCAACCGCGCGAACTCCACGCAGGAACCCTGCGAGTTGCTGTGCCGGCTCTTCTGCCAGGCCACTCCGTCCAGCTGCGCGGCAGCCATGCCGTTGTACACGTCGTACCCCCCGTACACGCCGTCAACGTCGCGGTCCACAGGTCGCTCCCCGGTGGTGCACTGGCTGTGTGGCCATAGATGCTGTAGTCAACTGACCCGGATCATAACCCTGTTCACATGCAGATGCATGAGCAAATGCACGTGCACGGGCAGTGTTCCCGTGATTACAGGCTTGACGTTCGCTTTACCCACCCGGGAGGCGCCTGTGTCAGCCAAGCTGTTCCAGCGCCTGCCCCAGAGCAGGCAGGACATGCCCCCGCCAACCCCCGTCCATGATCTTGCGTGCCATCAGCTGAGCCGGATCGTCCGGATCGAAACCTTCGTGCACCAGAAAGAGACGCGTACCGCGCCCTTCCTGTTCCAGGGTCCAGGTGATGGTCCAGTCCGCGGGATTGGCCGGATCGGCGTCGGCCCAGCGGACGGACAGCATCCGTTCGATGTCGTAGGCCAGCACCCGCACCTCCACGACCCCGGAGAAGCGGGCGTTGGGCCGCGGGACCGAGGTCATCCGGTACCGGTGACCGACCTCCAGCCGGAAGCCCTCCGCGCCGGGCATCTGCCACTGGGCGAGCAGTCCGGGGTCGGTCAGCGCGCGCCAGACCTTGGCGGGCGGGTGCGGGAAGAACTGGTCGACGCGGATGGTGGTCAGATCGTCCGCGTCGTGGTCACTGCCGGGTTCGGTGCTCATGGCTGGTCATCGTCGGGCAGACGGTCGAGCAGGTCGCCCAGGCCCTTCAGCCGGTCGCGCCAGAACCGCTCGTACGGGTGGAGCCAGTCCTGCACGTCGGCGAGGGGAGCCGCCTCGAGGCGGTAGATGCGCTGCCGCCCTGAGCGCTGTTCGGAGACGAGGCCGGCCTCCCGGAGCACCTTGAGGTGTTCCGAGAGGCTCGGGCGGCGCATGTCGAAGTGGTCGGCCAGGGCCTGGACGGGCTGTGGTCCGCGCTCACGCAGCAGCCGCAGCACCTCGCGGCGCGTGGCGTTGGCGAGCGCGGCGAAGACGCGGTCCTCGGCGGCCGTGCCCGTCCCGGTCCCAGTGCTCATGGTGCGCTCAGAAGCCTTCCTTCTCCGTCAGCAGCATCAGACCGTTGCCGTCGGGGTCCGCGAAGGAGGCCATGCGCCCCCACGGGTACTCCTCCGGACCCTGCACCTCGATGCCCGCCCCGGCGAGCCGCGCGCAGTCGGCGTCGACATCGGTCGTCACCAACATGATCCCCCGTGCCGAACCGGGCTCGAAACCGCCCATGCCGGGCCCCGAGAGCGTGAAGACGGTCTGCGCACCCTTCGGCGCGACCTGGAGCCAGCGCCCGGGCGGCATCTGCAGATCGGCGGTGACCTCGAAACCGAGGACGTCCCGGTAGAAGCGCAGGGCACGGTCCTGGTCGGCGACGGGGAGGGTGACGAAGGCGGCGTGAGTGATGTTCATGGCAACGACAATAGGTAGGTGATTCCCTACTAGTCAAGCGTAGGAAATCTCCTACCTGTGTGGCATGAGCAGGCTCACAACGGATTCCTGTGCGGCGTCCGGAAGTCCGCCCGGTCACTGCTGGTAGCTTGCTGCGGGCCGTCCGGCCGAGGACGGCCGGCCGCTAACAGCTTGGGAGCTTTCCGGTGACTACTGCGACTGGTGCGACTGGTGCTGCGACTGCCCTGCCTGCAAGGGTGCGGACCGCGATCGTGGCAGCAGGTCTGGCGGGCGCGCTCGCGGCGCTGACCGCGTGCAGCGGGGGCGGGGGCGACGGCGACAAGACCGCCGCCAAGACGACGCCGAGCGCGACCGCGTCGCCCTCCTCGTCGGCCTCCTCCTCGGCCGCCGGAGCGGAGGCCGGGGCCTCCGGCAAGCTCCAGGGCAGCTGGATCACCACGAGCGGCGGCAAGATCGTGGCCCTGGTGATCACCGGCAAGAAGGCCGGGCTCTTCGTGACCGGCCGGAAGGCCTGGTGCCAGGGTGCCGCGGGCAAGGAGTCCGGGATGCAGATGATCCATCTGACCTGCCCCGACGGCAACACGGACCGGGTCACGGGCATGGTCGACTCCGTGGACGCCAAGGGCATGACGGTGAGCTGGTCGGGCAGCACCGGCAAGGAGACGTACACCAAGGCGGAGGGCGGCAAGCTGCCTTCGACGCTGCCGACCAAGCTGAAGCGGTGAGTAGCTGTGCTGCTGTGCACCTGTGCAAGGGAGCAGCGCGGCGCGGCGGGGCGGTGAAGCAGTGCGTTGACGCGGTGCGTTGACGCGGGGACAGGTGCGGGCCCGCAGTGACGGGTGCGGGCCCGCAGTGACGGGTGCGGGTCCGGAGCGACGGGCGCGGGAGGCGCGGGTCCGGTGGGAAGCGCCACCTGAAGCGGTGATTCCGCTGGGGGTGGGGCAACCGGGCGCGAGCGCAGGCGCCATGATGCAGGGGCACCGTCACAACCTCGATGGGACCTGCCTCATGCGCGCCATTCCGCTCACCGTCACGGCCCTCGCCGCCGCCATGCTGCTCACCGCCTGCAACGGCGGCGGGAGCAAGAGCGCCGGCAAGAACGGCTCGGCCTGCGAGATCGGCGGGGTCTCCGTGCAGATCGGGTCCGCGAGCGTGGCGCCGAAGGCCGGGGACACGGGTGAGATCCCGGTCAGCATCACCAACCAGAGCAAGCCCTGCACCCTGGACCACTTTCCGGGGGTCGCCCTGAGCGCCGGCAGCACCGAGGCCAACGTACCGGCCCTCAGGGGCGCCAAGGCCCAGAAGCTGAAGCTCGCCAAGGGCGACTCGGCGTCCTTCACGATTGCCTATGTGCGCGGCAAGGCGGGCGACAAGACCGCGCTGGACGCCAAGAGCGTGAAGATCACCCTGCCCGGCACCACCGCCTCCCAGAGCTTCCCCTGGTCGTACGGCCCCGTCGCCCCCCAGACCGGCGGCACCGGCCCGAACGCCTCCGTGACCGCCTTCCAGCAGGTCGGCGACTGAGCGGTACGGCAGGCTGGGGCGGGTGCCCTCACGGCTGCGGGGCGGCTTCGCATGCGGGCGGACCGACGTCGGCTTCGGGTGGGTTCACTCAAGCCTTGGGCGGGTCCTGACCTGCGCCTGGTTCGCCGCTCGTGCGCCCTCCGTCCACCCGGCCGCGTCGCTCACCCCGCGCAGGCGGGTGGTGGTGGTCTCGGGGAACATGCGCTCCAGCCGGTCGGTAACGGCTATCTCCCTGGTGGCCAGGACAGGCAGCAGGTCCTGGCCGACCTGGGTCTCGGCGGCGGCCGCGAGCCGGTCGCCGATCCGGTGGGCGTAGGCGGCCAGGAACGACTGCCGGAAGGCCTTCGTCCGTTTCCGCCCGCCGGCTCTCTGCGCGGCCTCCGCCTTGGTCATCGCGTGCGTGGCCTGCACCAGCAGCGAGGTGTAGAGCAGTTCGACCGCCTCCAGGTCCGCCTCGAAGCCGACGACCGTGGAGAAGCCGAGCGGTTCGTTCCACACCGCGCGGCAGTTGTTCGCACCGGCCACGGCGTCGAGCAGGACCGCCTTGGCCTGTTCGTACGGCGGCTCGAGCCCGATCCGGCAGGCGCCGGGCGCGTCCGGCGCGGGCGCCTCGGCGGCGAGCAGCGCCTCGTCGACACTGTGCCGCGCCATCAGCTCCTGCGCCTTGGCGCTGAGCGCCTCCGCCTCCTCCGGATACCCGGTCGCCTCGGCCTTGGCGAGCAGCGCGCGGATCCGGGCCGGCATCCGGGAGGCAGCCTGACCGGGGGCACGCCGGGACTCCTCCTCCAGGGGTTCCAGGGCGGGCAGGCGCAGCAGCAGGCGATAGAGCTCCAGCGCGGTCGTGGCCTGGGAGAAGCGGTCGGACTCGCGGGCCGGGCCCTCGGGCAGCTCCGCCAGCTGGGCGACCCAGCGGCGCCCGCGCGGGCGGTCCCGCCCGGCCTGCGCACGGATCAGGGCGCCGGCCAGGCGCACATGCACGTCCTCCAGCTCGCGCCGCACCAGCCGTACGACATCGGCGGGCTGCCAGCCACGCCGCCAGGCCGTCGCCACGAACTCCTCGCCGCGCCGGGCGAGTTCGGCATCCGCGGCGGGGTCGGCGGCGAGCAGGGAGGCACCGGTGTCGAGACCGGTGTCGGTGTCGTCGTAGAGGGCGGCCCCGAAGGCCCTCTCGACCGTGCTGGCAGTGCTGGTCACACCGTCGATCGTGCCATGCCCCACCGACAGCGGACCGGGCTTTGTCCACAGGCTGTGGATGAAGAGGTGGCGGGGGACGCACAAGACAGTGGTCGAGACCAAGGTAGTTGCCACCGGCCCTCACCACCGCCAACTCATGGACCACTTGGCCGGCGGTTCGTCTCAGTCCCCGGAATTCCGCCACGCGCGCGTGGGCGCGGGCCAAGCATGGCGGCATGGTGGACACGTCTCTCTACGCGGCGTTCCTGATCGCCGCTTTCGCGCTCTGCGTCACTCCCGGTCCCGACATGATGTTCATCGTCGCGGTGGGCGGCCGGGGCGGCCCCCTGACGGGAATGGCGGCCGCCGTCGGGGTCGCCTGCGCCATGCTCGTGCACACGGTCGCCGCGGCGCTCGGTCTGTCGGCCCTGTTCCTGACCCTGCCGACGCTCTACGAGGCGCTGCACTGGGCGGGCGCGGCCTACCTGCTGTTCCTCGCGGTCAAGGCGTTCCGGGGCGACGGCGGCCCGGTCGAGGCGGAGGCGGCACCGGGCAACGGGCGCCGGCGCGCGTTCTGGCGGGGCGCCGTCACCAACCTCCTCAACCCGAAGGTGATCCTCTTCAACGTCTCCTTTCTGCCGCAGTTCGTGAACCCCGCCCTGGGGCACGTGCGCGAGCAGTTCCTCGTCCTGGGCTGCACGATCACGGTGATGGGCGTGGTGGTGGACGGCTCGGTCGGCCTGCTCTCCGGCAAGCTCGCCTCGCTGCTGCGGCGCAGCCGGCGCCTCGCCCGGGGCCTGGACTACTTCAGCGGGACGGTGTTCGCCGGCCTCGCGGTGCGCCTGGCGGCCGCTCCGAAGTGACCGGCGACCACATCCGAAATGGTGTCAACCATCGGTTGACAGTCAGAGGGGCGCAACCTACGGTTGACGCATGGCGACCAACCCGAACATCACGGCATCCGTACGCCTCGACGACCTCATCGAGGCCATCAAGAAGGCCCACCACCAGCCCCTCGAACAGCTCCAGGACGCGGTGATCGCCGCCGACCACCTCGGTGACGTGGCCGACCATCTGATCGGTCACTTCGTCGACCAGGCCCGGCGCTCCGGCGCGTCCTGGACCGAGATCGGCCGGAGCATGGGCGTCACCCGGCAGGCGGCGCAGAAGCGGTTCGTACCGAAGGAGTCCGCCGAACTCGACGCCGGCGACTTCAGCCGCTACACCCCGCGCGCGCGGAACGTGGTCATCGCCGCGCACAACGAGGCGGTGGCCGCCCGCAACCCCGAGGGCCGCCCCGAGCACCTGGTCCTCGGACTGCTGGCCGAGCCCGAGGGCATCGCCGCGAAGGCGATCACCGCGCAGGGCGTCCCGCTGGACGCCGTGCGGCAGGCCGCGACCGCCGCGCTCCCGCCCGCCGCGGACGACGCTCCCGACCTCGTCCCCTACGGCCCCGACGCCAAGAAGGCACTGGAACTCACCTTCCGCGAGGCCCTCCGGCTCGGCCACAACTACATCGGCACCGAGCACATCCTGCTGGCGCTCCTGGAGCAGGAGAACGGCCAGGGCGTCCTGAGCGGCCTCGGTATCACCAAGGCCGCGACGGAGGAGCACCTGGCCGAGGTGCTGTCGCTGCTGCTGGAGCAGACGAAGGCGGCGGCCGCCGGGACGGACGACCCGACCGCCTCACAGGACTGAAACCGCAGGTCAGGGCGATTGTCAGACCCGGCTGCCACACTCGCAGTCATGACCGACCGGTGGGCGCTCGCACCGGCCGAGGACACGGGCGTGGACGTCGCCCCCCTCGGCCCGGACGGCCTGCCCACCGGGCCGGTGCGGCGGGAGAGCGATCTCGCCCAGGCGGTGCGGAGCCGCCCGGAGGTGACGCGCTGGGTGTGGCGGTCCACCCCCGAGGTCTACCCGCGTCTGCTCGCCACGGGGGTGCGAGTGGAGCGGTGCTACGACATCGAGGACGCCGAGACACTCCTGCTGGGTCACGAGGGCCGGTACGGCGAGCCACGCTCGGCCGCCGCCGCCCTGGCCCGCCTCCGCGGCGGCCCCGTACCGCCCGACCCGCCCCAGCGCTCGGCCGAACCGGGCGCCCAGTCCCCGCTGTTCGAGCCCACGGGCACCCGCCTGCCCCTGACCGACCTCCTCGCGGTCTACGCCGAGCAGCTGCGGCGGCACGAGCGGACCGCCCACCCCGACCGGATGCGCCTGCTGACCGCCGCCGAGTCGGCCGGCATGCTGGTGGCCGCCGAGATGAACCACGCGGGCCTGCCGTGGAGCGCCGAGGTCCACCGCCGCCTGCTGCACGACCTGCTGGGCGAGCGGTACGCGGGCGGCGGCGAACCGCGCCGCCTCGCCGAGCTGGCCGACGAGGTCTCCGCCGCTTTCGGCCGCCGCGTCCGCCCCGACCTGCCCGCCGACGTGATCAAGGCCTTCGCCCAGGCGGGGATCAAGGTGAAGTCCACCCGCCGATGGGAGATCCAGTCCCTCGACCACCCGGCCGTCGGACCCCTGCTGGAGTACAAGAAGCTGTACCGCATCTGGGTGGCACACGGCTGGTCCTGGCTGCAGGACTGGGTTCGCGACGGCCGCTTCCGCCCCGAGTTCCTCGCCGGCGGCACGGTCACCGGACGCTGGGTGACCAACGGCGGAGGCGGGCTGCAGATCCCCAGGGTGATCCGCCGGGCCGTGGTCGCCGATCCCGGCTGGCGGCTGGTGGTGGCCGACGCCGACCAGATGGAGCCGCGCGTGCTCGCCGCCATCTCCCGCGACCCCGGCCTGATGGAGGTCGCCGGCCGCGAGAGCGACCTCTACCAGTCCGTGTCCGACCGCGCCTTCTCCGGTGACCGCGACCAGGCCAAGGTCGCCGTCCTGGGCGCGATCTACGGCCAGACCTCGGGCGACGGTCTGAAGAACCTGGCCGCCCTGCGCCGCCGCTTCCCTAAGGCCGTCGCCTACGTCGACGAGGCGGCCCGCGCGGGCGAGGAGGGCCGGCTCGTGCGCACCTGGCTGGGCCGGACCTGCCCGCCGGCCGCCGGTGCCGGCGAGGACACGGCGGGAGAGGCGGGCATCCCGATCGCCGACGACGACACCGAGACGCAGGCCGACGGCCAGACCGCCTGGGTCCCCGGCTACGCCTCCAGCAACTCCCGGGCGCGGGGCCGCTTCGCGCGGAACTTCGTCGTCCAGGGCAGCGCAGCCGACTGGGCCCTGCTGATGCTCGCCGGGCTCCGCCGGGCCTGCGCGGACCTCAGGGCGGAGCTGGTGTTCTTCCAGCACGACGAGGTGATCGTGCACTGCCCCGCCGAGGAGGCCGAGACGGTCGCCCAGGCCATCCGCGCCTCCGCCGACCTCGCCGGCCGGCTGACCTTCGGCGAGACACCGGTGCGGTTCCCGTTCACGACAGCGGTGGTGGAGTGCTATGCCGACGCCAAGTGAGCGCCGCCCGAGCGCACTTCGGTCACTCGTCCAGGGCTGCTCCCGACTCCTTCGGTCACTCCGCGAGAAGCTCCCGCAGCTCCGACACGACCGCCTGCTCGTCGGTGCCGTCCAGCGCCGCGAGCGCCGCGCGCCAGGCGTCGTACGCCTCCGCCGCCCGCCCGCGCGCGCTCAGCAGCAGCCCGTGCTGGTGCCGGGCGAGGCCGCCCATGTAGCGGTCGGCGCGGGCGTCGGCCCGGCGCAGCAGCTCGGCGCACTCGCGGCCCGCCCGTCCGGTCTCCCCCAGCTGCCGCAGCGCGCGGACCAGGCCGAGCCGGGTCTGGGACTCGCCGTGCCAGTCGCCGTGGCCGCCGAGGATGCGCAGGCTCTCCTCGAAGTGCTCCGCCGCGGCGGCCGGTTCGCCGAGGGTGAGATGGGCGTAGCCGATGTTGCAGTGTGCCGAGTGCTGCACGATGACCGCGCCGATCGCGTCACCGATCGCCAGCGAGCGCCGGTGCTGCTCGATCGCGGCACGCGGGTCGGTGTGCTCGTAGAGGTTGCCGAGATGGCTGTGGGTGACGGCCTCTCCGTAGGGGTCGTTCAGCCGGCGCGAGTACGCGAGGCTCTGCCGCAGCGCCTCCCCGGACTCCTCGAACCGCCCGAGCCCCTCCAGCAGCAGGCCCCGGTTGTTCAGGGAGCGCCGGATCCTGGAGACGGCACCGAGCCGCCGCCAGATCTCCAGGGACTGGTCGGTGAGGGCGAGGGCGTCCTTCTGGCGGCCGGTCAGGAAGTGCAGGGCCGCCAGGTCGCCGAGGGCGTACGCCTCGGCCGCCGCGTCCCCGAGCCGCCGCGCCGCCCCGAGCGCGGCCCGCCCCAGCACCTCCATCTCGGCGACCAGGCCGCCGCGCTGGACGTAGGGGAAGAGCAGCCGTGCGAGCGTCGAGAGGTGCGCGGCCCGGCGCGGTTCGGACGTGCCCGCGTTGCGTGACACCAGGGCGACGACGTTCTCCAGCTCCACCTCGCCCCAGCCGAAGGCCTGCTCGGCGGACTCGAAGGACGCCAGCGCGGCCACGTCGGCCGCGTGCTCCGGCGGCTGCGCCGAGGTGGGCCGGCGCCGGTCCTCCTGGTCGATCCCGGGTTCCACGATCGCCTCCAGCAGCCGTTCGGCCACGGCGGCGTACCAGCGCAGGGCAACCAGGTCGGGGACGGGAGCGGCGGCGAGGCCACTCCGGGGAGCGGCCTCCTGCCGCGGACCAGGGCGCTGCTCGGCCTCCGAGTCCCTGTCCGTCTCCGGAAGGGCGCTCGGCGCCCCCGTGCCGGGGTCCTTCCCCGTGTCCGTCAGTTCGCGGGCGAAGTCGCGGACCAGGTCGTGCGGGGCGTAGCGGCCGTAGGCGGTCTCCTCCAGGAGGGCGACGTCGACCAGGCGGTCCAGGGCTGCCTCGGCGCGCCGCGCGTCGGTGCCGGTGAGGCGGGCGATCAGCGGGGCGCCGTAGGTCGGCAGGTCCAGCGCGCCGATGCGGCGCAGCGCGAGAGCCGCGTCCCGGTCCGCCTCGCGTTCGGCTGCGGCGAGCGCGTCGTGGGCGACGGCCAGGGAACGCCGGACGCTCAGGTCGTCGTACTCGAGATGGCGCAAGCGCCCACCGGTCTCGGCCAGTTGGCCCGCCAGCACATCCGGGGTGAGGGCGCGGCGGGCGGCGAGCCGGGCGGCCACGACGCGCAGCGCCAGCGGAAGCCGGCCGGTCAGCTCGACCAGCGGGTGACCGGCGTGCAGCCCCTCGCGTCCGCTCACCGCGCGCAGCAGTGCCGCGCTGTCCTCGCCGGTCAGCGGGGCGAGCGGGAAACGACGGGCGCCGTCGAGGGCGGTCAGCGGCGAACGGCTGGTGACGATCACCGCGCAGCCGGGCCCGGCCGGCAGCAGGGGTCGTACCTGGGCGGCGTTCGCCGCGTCGTCCAGCACCAGCAGGACGCGGGCGGGGGCGAGCAGCGAGCGGAGCAACGCGGCTGCCGCGTCCGGGTGTTCGGGGATGCTGCGGGGCTCGGCGCCCAGGTCCCGGAGCAGCGCGGCCAGCGCCTGGGCGGAGCCGAGCGGGGCCATGCCGGGGGTGGCACCGTGCAGGTTGACGTACAGCTGCCCATCGGTGAAACGTTCCCGCAGCTCATGCGCGACGGCCAGCGCGAGCGCGCTCTTGCCGACGCCCGCCATGCCGCTGATCACGGCGACGGCCGGAGCCGGGGCGGGCGGCTCGGTGAGCGCGCGCCGCAGTTCACGGCGGGCGTCGATGCGACCGGTGAAATGGGCCGGCGGCGGCGGGAGTTGGGCGGGACGCGGGGTCGGCCGGGTGCCCGGTGCGAGACCGTCCTCGTCCGGGGCCGGCGTTTCGGCCTCCTCCTCGGCGGCGCCCTCCAATCGGCCACCGCCCGCAGGCTGTTGGCGGTGGTCGCCCTCCGCGCCCCGCCGACGACCGTCGCGCTCCCCCTCGGCGCCCTGCCGTTCCTCGCCACTCCCCCGCAACACCTCGACATGGGCCTCGCGGACCGCCGGGCCGGGTTCGATGCCGAGTTCCTCGATGAGGCGGGCACGCAGATCACGGTGGACGGCGAGGGCCTCGGCCTGACGGCCGGTACGGTGCAGGGCGAGCATGAGCTGACGGTGGTACGCCTCGCGCAGCGGATACTCGGCGACCAGCGCCGCGAGCTCCGGGACGATCCCGGCCAACCGTGCGCCGCCCAGGGCGAGTCCGGCGTCGTAGCGCCACTCCAGCAGGAGCAGCCGGGCCTCCTCCAGGCGCTGCACCAGGGCATAACCGCCGAGATCGGCGGGGAGCCCGCTGAGCGGGGTGCCGCGCCAGAGTGCGAGTGCGGCCGTGCAGGCCCGTACGACGCCGGGCCAGTCCCGCCGGGCATGCGCGGCACGCGCCGCGGCGACCCGGGCGTCGAAGACGTGCACGTCCAACTCGCCCTGATCGACGCGCAGCAGGTATCCCGGCGGTACGGCCCTGAGCCGGTCCGGGTCGTCCAGGAGCCGGCGCAGCCGGGTGACGTGATTGTGCAGGGACGCCTGCGCGGAGACGGGCGGCGCCCCGCCCCACAGGGCGTCCTTGAGCGACTCCACCGACACGACCCGGCCCGGCTCCAGCAGCAGAGCGGCCAGCAGCGTACGCACCTTGGGGCTGCCGATGGCGCGGACGCCGTTGTCGGTATCGGTGCCGTCGTGAGGAGAGTTGCCCGGAAGGGCATCGGGGATGTCGTACGAGATCCCGAACGGCTGTCGGTCGTACAGGACCGGCGGTCCCAGCAGTCCGAACCGCAGCTCGCACCGCCGCATCACGCCGCTCCACTGTCTTCCTGCGCGGTCGGGGTCGACCGCGCTGCACCACGGGCCTCAGCCCGCCGCTCCCTGGCGGAATTCCGCCCTGTCCACAACGGTTTCCCGCCACCTCCTGCCGACGGGACCGGCCTCGGAACGGCCTGTCCGAGGGCCGGTTTCGGTTACTGTCGGCGAGTTCCGGCCAACGGGTCCGTCACCTGCCGACGAACCGTTGGCCACATGTTAGCGATCCGTTGGTGAATCCTGATGTGATCATTTCCATCGGATCTGGCCCGACGGCGCGCGCGTATGTCGCGTAACTCGGGGGAGTGTCGCCGTAGGCCGGGTCCGGGGACGCAAGGGGCCCCGGTCGGCGGAGGTGAACGCCCGGGGCCCCGTCCCGTTCCCTGCCCCAGCCCCGTCCCGCACCGGCCAGGCGATCAGCGGAGGCACCCGCGCCCCCAGATCCTCCGGACCCCCATCGGCACCACTGCCGAGACGCCCCACCAGGGTTGGCGACGAGGCCCCGCACATCGGCCCACCGGCGAAGGCGCCCCAGCCTCAGCCACCGACGAAAGCCGCGAGCGAGCCCCGTGCCCCTGCCGAAGGTCCCGGGCCCAGCCCCCGGCGATCGACGGAGGCCCCCGCGATCGACGGAGGCACCCGCCCCCCGGATCCTCCGGATCCCCATCGGCACCACTGCCGAGACGCCCCACCAGGGTTGGCGACGAGGGTCCGCGCGACAGGCGGCCGGCGAAAGCCCGGAGCTCCGTGTCCCTACCGAAGGCCGAGCCCCAGCCCACCGACGAAGGCCCGAGCCGGTTCCCTGCCGAAGGCCCAGCCACAGCCACCGGCGAGGCTCCGAGCCCAAGATCCATGCCAGGGATCCCGAGCCCAGCCCACCGACGAAGGCTCCTGGCCCCAGAACCCTGCCGAAGGCCCCGAGCCCAGCCCAGCGTCAAGGCCGCCGCGCCCCAGCGACAGCGGCCCCTCACCTCAACCCACCGCCGGGCGCCCCGCGCTCAGATCACCGGCGGACGTCCCAGCCGGGTGAGCCGCCACACCGTCCGCCAGCGCATGGGCCGGCGCTCGCCGGCCGGTTTCCGCAGTCCTTCCACGAAACCGCCGAACCACGCCTTCAGCCCCGCCGGGGACCGCGTGCGGGCGAGAGTGAGCAGCGTCCACACCCCGAGGTGTACGGGGATCAGCGGCAACGGCAGCCGGCGCCGGACGAGCCAGACGCGGTTGCGGGCGTTGACGCGGTAGTAGATGGCGTGCCGGGCCGGTGAGGTCTTGGGGTGCTGGAGCAGCAGTTCGGGGGCGTAGAGGATCTTCCAGCCGGCGTCGGCGGCGCGCCACGCGAGGTCGGTCTCCTCGTGCGCGAAGAAGAACTCGGCGGGCCAGTCCCCCGTCTCGGCCAGCATCGCCATGCGCAGGGCGTGCCCGCCGCCGAGGAAGCCGGTGACGTAACCCCCGTGCATCGGATCGGACTTGCCCACGCGGGGCACGTGCCGCTGCTGGGTCTCGCCGTGCTCGTCGGCGATGCGGAAGCCGACGATGCCGAGGCGCGGGTCGGCGGCGTACAGGTCCCGTACGCGCCGCAGGACGTCGGCGTCGACGAGCAGGCCGTCGTCGTCCAGTTCCACGACGACGTCGACGTCGCCGTACTCCCGCAGGCGGGCGAGGGCGACGTTCCGGCCGCCCGGGCAGCCGAGGTTCTCCTCCACGTCGATGGTGGTGACCTCGCCGGGCAGGGAGAGCCGGCGGGCGAACTCGGGCAGTCGGCAGCCGTTGCCGACGATCACGATGCGGGCGGGGGCGAGGTCCTGCTTGGCCACGGACTCCAGCAGGGCGTCGACCTCGGCGGGCCGGTTGCCCATGGTCACCACGGCTACGGCGATCCTCGGCTCCACCACGTCCCTCACCCCATCCGGCCGACGGCGGCACCGCGCCCTGACCGCTGGGTGCCCACCGTTCACCAAGATGTTGCCTCAGGTCTGCGGGTTCACCCGACCCCGATTCACTTTGCGGCCCCTTTGCTGGGGTTTTGTCCGGGCGTTGGTGAGTGGAGCCGGCGACGGGCAGTGATCCGTGATCATGCCCGGTCGGGCTTTGCCTGGCCGGAGACTTGTCGGCATCGCCGGCCTGACGCTCGGTCCGTCCACGATCTTCAAGGTCTCCAGGCCGACTGTCACGATCCGCCCTAGGATGTCAATGATGTAGCACGGGTCGTCGGACCAGTCGTTGGGGTCGCCGAGGGTTGCCGGCGCAGGTCCAGGCGGTGGTGTCGGTGCTGCCGTGCTCGGCGGCCTTCATGGCGGCCTTCCAGGCCCCTTCGTTCCTCTTCGGTGGTGCGGGAACCCGTACTGGGCCAGTTGGGCGTCGGAGGCGCCAGCCGTACCGGGCAGCAGCAGGCACGGGACGAGGGACAGCCTGGCAACGAACAGAAATGCCTTGGACGCTCCGCACCGGTGGGAATCTTCCGCACCATGACCAGCCAGACGGAATACAGCGCCGAGAAACGGATCAAACGGGCACGCAGGTCGGCGCCCTCTCACCCCCACCTCGCGTCGGCGCGAGGCGGGAACGGGTCGTCGATCACCGTGCGCGGTGTACGGCGGACACCGCATCTGGTCGAGTCCGGAACGGCCGCAGCACTGCCATCCCCTCCTCGAGCCCGACCTTCATGGCGAAGTCGAACCGGTCGACCTCCAGACACAACTTCACATCGGCGGGGTGAGCACCGCGGCGTCGCCCACGGCGCAGGTCGTCCGCGGCCGAGGAGGTGCGGGCGCGGTGCAGATAGGGGCCGGGGTCGAGACGCTCTCCGGTCAGGAGCCGGTCCAGGTACTCGGCACAGGCCAGGTCCTCGGTGGCACGGCCGTCCTCGCCGGTGGCCACGAACGTCACCGAGTCGGCTCCGGCATCCGCCAGGGCCCGGGCCGTCGGGCCGGCCACGACGAAACTGGCGCACAGCGCCAATTTCGCCTCGACAACCGCCAGGGCCCCGACCGTTCCCGCAGTGGTCTTCTGAATCACGGTGCGGCCGGTCAAATCGGCCTCCCGGATCAGGCCAGGGGAGTTGGCCAGGTCGAACCCGCTGACGGGCGCCCCGTCCTTGAGCGCAAGCCAGCCCGGGTGACGCCCCTTGATCGCCAGCGCCTCGTCCTCGTCGGCAGCCAGAACGATCTTGTCCGCCCCGCGGTGGAAAGCCCATGCGGCGGAGGTGAACGCTCGCATCACATCGATCACAACGGCCACCTGTTCGGTGCCGTCCACCTCTGGCGTTCCGACCACTCGCGAGTCCATGGGGGGATGGTCGCAGTCAACTGCGGTGTCCACAAACCGGGTTGACGATCGTTCGGCTGCTCGGCACCTGCGTGCGGCGACTACGTGGGCACGCGCTCAAGTATCGGGCGGGCCGCCCGGCGGGGGGATCTGTTCGAGCGGCTCGTCGCAGCCTCCGGCCTCCCGCCGATCCGGCTGCACGACCTCCGCCACGGCACCGCAACCCTCATGCTCGCGGCCGCCATCGACATCAAGATCGTGTCGGACACCCTCGGGCACAGCGATACCCCAATCACGCGGGACATCTACCAGAGCGTCCTCCCCCACGTCGGCAAGAGCGCCGCCGAAGCCACCGCGAAGCCGGTCCCGCTCCAGCGGAAGGCCGAGGCGGAGGCGGAGGAAGCAAGACAAAACCCCAGATCAGCGAATATCTGACCTGGGGTCCCAGTGGAGCCGCCTTCGGGATTCGAACCCGAGACCTACGCATTACGAGTGCGTTGCTCTGGCCATCTGAGCTAAGGCGGCGCGCCGTCCGCACTATGGTGCGATCGGCAACGTCGGTAAGTCTACACAGTTTCCGGGGGTGCTCCGACCACGCCCCGGAGGTGAGGAGTCCGGGGCGGGGCACAGTGGCTATGAGCAGCGCTTTCCCGTGGCCGGCGGGGGGCCGCCGAGCAGGTAGGTGTTGATCGCCGTGTCGATGCAGGTGCTGCCGCGGCCGTAGGCGGTGTGGCCGTCGCCGACGTACGTCAGGAGGCGGCCCGAGGAGAGCTGGTGGGCCAGGGACTGGGCCCAGTGGTAGGGGGTCGCGGGGTCGCGGGTGGTGCCGACGACCACGATCGGCGCCGCGCCCTTCGCCTCGATGCGATGCGGCTCACCCGTGGCCTTCACCGGCCAGTACGCGCAGTTCAGCGAGGCCCAGGCCAGGCCGTCGCCGAAGACCGGGGATGCCTTCTCGAAGGCGGGCAGCGCCTGCTCGACCTGCTCGGGGCCGGTGAAGGCCGACGGCAGGTCCAGGCAGTTCACGGCCGCGTTGGCCATCATCAGGTTGCTGTAGTGGCCGCCGGCGCCCCGTTCGTAGTACGTGTCGGAGAGCGCGAGCAGGCCCGCACCGTCGTTGTGCCTCATCGCCGAGGCCAGCGCCTCGCGCAGCTGCTCCCACGTGCCCTGGTCGTACATCGCCGCGATCACCCCGGTCGTGGCCAGCGCCTCGCCGAGCTTGCGGCCGTCCGCGTCGCCCGCCGGGATGGGGTGCGCGTCCAGCTTCCGGAAGAACGCCCTGAGGTGGTCGCCGACCTGAGCCGGCGTCGTGCCCCTGCTGCCGAGCGAGCAGTCGGAGTGCCGTACGCAGTCCGTCGCGAACGCCTGGAAGGCCGTCTCGAAGCCGGCCGTCTGGTCGAGGTTCATCTGCCGGGCGTCCAGGGACGGATCCATCGCGCCGTCCAGGACCATCCGGCCGACCCGGTGCGGGAACAGGCCCGCGTATGTCGCGCCGAGGAACGTCCCGTACGACGCCCCTACGTAGTTCAGTTTCGGATCACCCAGTGCCGCCCGCAGGATGTCCATGTCGCGCGCCGCCTCGACGGTGGACACGTGCCGCAGCAGCCGCGCCGAGTGCGCCCCGCAGCTCGCCGCGAACTTCGTGTCCGCCGCGACCAGCGCGTTCCGCTCCTGCTGGTCGTCGGGCGTCAGGTCCGTCTGCGTGTACGCGTCCATCTGGCGGCCGTCGAGGCACTCCACGGGCTCGCTGCCGGCCACGCCCCTCGGGTCCACCGCGACCATGTCGTAGCGGGCACGGACGTCGGCCGGGTAGCCGATGCCCGCGTAGGTCTGCAAGTAGTTCACCGCCGAGCCGCCGGGGCCGCCCGGGTTGACCAGCAGCGAACCGAGCGGCCTGCCCTTGCCGGTGGCGAGCTTGCGGGCCACGGCCAGCTTGACGTCGCCCGCACCGGGGTCGGCGTAGTCCAGCGGGGCCGTCATCGTCGCGCACTGGAAACCGGAGACCCCGCAGCCGTGCCAGCGCAGCCGCTGGGAGTAGTACGACGACAGCGCCGACGGCGTCGCACGCGGCAGCGCGGCCAGCACCGTGTCCGCCCCACCGCCCGCCGACGTGGTGGAGCTCCCGGAGGAGCAGGCGGACACGAGCAGGGCGGCGGCCGTGAACAGCGCGGCCGTGAGGCGAGCCGTCGTCCGGGGGCGGACGCCCGGGTTCCGGCGGAGGGATGGCCTGGTGTGCATCAGGCGAGCGTAACGCTGTGCGACGCCTCCGATGCGATGCGTGGGCATTGTGGCCTCGTACGAGGGACAACGGCGGCGGCTTCTTACCTGTGGCATCGTCGGTCGGCCTCCCGCTTCGGTGTTCAGCCCGCGAGCAGTGCTCAGCCCGCCCGCAGCGCCATCGTCATCGCCTCCACCGCCAGCAGCGGGGCCACGTTGCGGTCGAGGGCCTCGCGGCACGCGGCGATCGCCTCGATGCGGCGCAGGGTGGATTCCGGGGTGCTGCCGCGCGCAAGCCGCTCCAGGGCGTCCCCGGCGTCGCCGTTGGCGATCGCCACGCGGGAGCCGAGCTGGAGCGCGAGGACGTCGCGGTAGAAGGCGGTGAGGTCGCCGAGGGCGACGTCCAGGCTGTCGCGCTGCGTCCGGGTTCTGCGGCGCTTCTGCATGTCCTCGAGGTCCTTCATCACGCCCGCCGTGCCGCGCGGCAGCCGGCCGCCCTGGGCCGCGCCCAGGGCCGCCTTCAGCTCCTCGGTCTCCTTGCCGTCCATCTCCTCGGCGAGCTGCTTGGCGTCCTCGGCGGCCGCGTCGACCAGCTCCTGGGCGGCCTTGAGGCAGGCACCGACCTCGTCGAGGCGCAGGGGCAGCTTGAGGACGGCCGCGCGGCGCTCGCGGGCCGCCGGGTCGGTGGCCAGGCGCCGGGCGCGGTCGACATGACCCTGGGTGGCGCGGGCGGCGGCCGCGGCGACCTCGGGTTCGATGCCGTCGCGCCGTACGAGCGTGTCGGCGACCGCGTCCACGGACGGCGTGCGCAGGTTCAGGTGGCGGCAGCGGGAGCGGATCGTCGGCAGGACGTCCTCGATGGAGGGGGCGCACAGCAGCCAGACCGTGCGGGGGGCGGGCTCCTCCACCGCCTTGAGGACGGCGTTGGCCGACTTCTCGTTCAGCCGCTCGGCGTCCTCGACCAGGATGATCTGCCAGCGGCCGTTCGCCGGGGCGGTGAACGACTTGCGGACCGTGTCCCGCATGTCCCTCACCAGGATCTCGGAGCCGACGGCGGCCACCGTGGTGACGTCCGCATGGGTGCCGAGCAGCGCGGTGTGGCAGCCGTCGCAGAAGCCGCAGCCGGGGGTTCCGCCGAGGGCGCGGTCGGGGCTGACGCACTGCAGGGCCGCGGCGAAGGCCCTGGCCGCCTGGTTCCGGCCCGCTCCGGGCGGGCCCGTGAACAGCCAGGCGTGCGTCATCTTCGACGCCTCGGGCAGCGGCTCGTCGGCCGCGGCGGCCGTGACGAGGGCGTCGGCGTCCCGCGCGGCCGCGTCGAGCACCGCGCTCACCTTCTCCTGCCCGACGAGGTCGTCCCATACGGTCATGGGTCACGCCGCCCTTCCGTCACTCTCCGCGTACTGGAGTCCATTGTGCGGGTGGGCACTGACAACGCGGTCCGCGTGCGCCTCGACGGCCGGTGGGAACGGCGAGGGCGGCACCGGTCGGTGTACGACCCGCGCCGCCCCTGTACTTACTTCGCCGCACCCGGCGGTACCGGCCGTCAGCCGCGCCGGCCCTGGCCGCGTCCCCTGCGGTCCTGCTCCTCGTCGTGGTCGCCGTGCTCCCGCTCGTCGTACGACCCCAGCAGTTCGTCCGCCAGCGACGGCAGGTCGTCCAGCGGGGTCTCCTCGGCCCAGTCGGGACGCGGCCGGCGACGCAGGGTGCCGTCGGCGTCGATCTGCGGCATCTCGCGCGTACGGTCCTCGGAGCCGTCGGGGCCCGCGGCGGGCCGCTCGTCCCGGAAGAAGCCGGACGGCATCCGGTCCGCCGGGTCGTCACCCCGTACGGGCGGCAGTACGGCCGTCTCGTCGGCCGCACCCGGAACGGGCGGCAGCACCGCCGTCTCGTCCGCCGCGCCCGGCACCTGGGGCAGCACCGCCGTCTCGTCGGCCGCGCCCGGGGCCGCCGGAGGCTGCGGCAGTTCTGCGGTCACCTCGGCGTCCGGGTGGGGGACGTCGGAGGCGGCGGCGTCCCGGGCGTGCTCGGCGGAGCCGCCCCGCTCCTCGCGCACCGGACGCAGCACCGTCGTCTCGTCCGTGCCCGCCCCGCGCGTGCCCGGCTCGCCCTGATCGGGCGACACCACCGGGGTGGGAACCGTCACCGCGTCCGGGACCGGGCCCGGCGCGGCCGGCAGGGGCGTGCCGGACCGGCGGGCCGCCGTGTCGGCCGCCGCCGCTGCCTCGGCCGCCTGCCGACGGGCCTCCTCGGCTCGCAGCAGCGCCTCCTCGGCCTTGCGCTGCTTCTCCAGACGGCGCGCCTCCTCTTCCGCACGCAGCCGGGCCTCCTCCTCGGCCTGCCTGCGGCGCCGCTCCTCCTCGGCCCTGCGGCGAGCCTCCTCCTCGGCGCGGGCCTTCTCCTCGGCGAGGAGGCGCTGCCGCTCCTCCTCAGCGCGCCGGGCGGCCTCCGCCGCCCGCTGCCGGGCCTCCTCGGCCTGCCGTTCGGCCTCGCGGCGCTGCGCCTCCTCCAGCTCGCGGCGCTTGCGCTCCTCCTCCTCGGCGCGCAGCCGGGCCAGCTCCTCCTGGCGCTCGCGCTCCAGGCGCTCCTCCTCGGCCTTGCGCGCGGCCTCTTCCTCGGCCTTGCGGCGGGCCTCCTCCTCGGCCTTCCTCCGCGCCTCCTCCTGTGCCTGGATCTCGGCCTCGGACAGGGGGAGCACGGTGTCGAGCCGGTGCCGGATCACCGTGGTGACCGCCTCGGGCTCCTGACCGGCGTCCACGACCAGGTAGCGGCCGGGATCGGCGGCGGCCAGCGTGAGGAAACCGGACCGCACGCGCGCGTGGAACTCCGCCGGCTCCGACTCCAGCCGGTCCGGCGCCTCGGTGAACCGCTCGCGGGCGGTCTCCGGGGAGACGTCCAGCAGGACGGTGAGGTGCGGGACGAGCCCGTTGGTCGCCCAGCGGTTGATGCGGGCGATCTCGGTCGGGGACAGATCGCGGCCGGCGCCCTGGTAGGCGACGGACGAGTCGATGTAGCGGTCGGAGATGACCACCGCGCCGCGCTCCAGGGCGGGCCGTACGACGGTGTCGACGTGCTCGGCCCGGTCGGCGGCGTACAGCAGCGCCTCCGCGCGGTGCGACAGGCCCGCCGAGGACACGTCCAGCAGGATCGAGCGCAGCCGCTTGCCGACGGGCGTGGCCCCCGGCTCGCGGGTGAGCACGACCTCGTGGCCCTTGGCCCGGATCCACTCGGCGAGGGCCTCGGCCTGGGTGGACTTGCCAGCGCCGTCGCCGCCCTCCAGGGCGATGAAGAAGCCGCCCGCCGCCGGTGCCTCGACCGGGTCGTCGCCGCCGAGCAGCGCGTCCTTGAGGTCCTGGCGCAGCGGGATGCCGGAGCGGTCGTCGACCTTGGCGAGCACCAGGGCCGCGACCGGCAGCAGCAGCGCGCCGACCAGCATCAGCGTGAAGGAGGCGCCGCCGTGCGCGAAGACGAACTTGCCGTTCTCCAGCCGGTGCCGGCCGATGAGCCCGGCGACCACGGGCGCGATCAGGGCTCCGAGCGCTATGAAGACCCGGACGACCGCGTGCAGGTGCCCGGTGACGCGCGACCGGCGGTAGTCCTCGGTCTCCTGGTCGAGCAGGGCGTGCCCGGTGTTCGCGGCCACGCCCGCGGTGACGCCGGCCAGCGTGACGATCAGCAGCACCGTGGTGACGTCCGGGACCAGCCCGGCGGCCAGCAGGGCGATGCCGGTGAAGGCGATCGCGAGGGCGAGCAGCCGGCGGCGCGAGAGCGAGGGCAGCAGCGCGGGCGCCGTACGGATGCCGACGGCGACACCGCCGGTCAGGCCCAGCACCAGCAGGCCGTACAGGACCGGGCCACCGCCCAGGTCGGTGGCGTGCAGCACGCACACCGAGACGGCCGCCGCGATGGCCCCGGCCACGGCTGCGCAGGCCGGGACGAGCAGCGGGATCGCGCCCGTACGGCCCTTGTCGACACCGGTGCCGGTGCGCGGGCGGCGCAGGCCCTCCAGCGGGGAGCGTGCGCGGGGGGTGCGGACCTCGGGCAGCTCCAGGAAGGTCAGCACGGACAGGGAGGCGGCGAACAGGCCGGCCGCCACATACGAGGCGAGGGCCGCGTGATGCTGGTCGAACCAGGCCACGCCGGTGCCCAGCAGGTTGTTGAGCAGGCCGGCCACGACCAGCGCGGCGGCCGCCAGCGGCACGGCCAGGAAGCTGGTGCGCAGCGAGAGGCGGCGCAGGGCGTCCATGTGGTCGGGCAGCGGCCGTACGGTGGCGCCCTCCGGGGGCGGGCCGGGCAGCAGGGCCGGTGCCGCGCTCTCCCGGCACACCGTCCACAGGCGCTCGGCGACGCCGGTGACGAAGGCGGTGACCAGCAGGACGGCCAGCGCGTTGTCCGGGGTCCAGTCGATCCACAGGGGCGCGACGATCAGCAGCGCGGCGCGCACGCCGTCGGCGCCGACCATGGTCCAGCGGCGGTCGAGCGGGCCCTCCTGGGCGGTGAGCGTGGTCAGCGGGCCGAGGAGGACCGCGCCGAACAGCAGGGCGGCGAGGACGCGCGCGGCGAAGACCATCGCCACTGCGAACGCCACACCCCGGTATCCACCGCCGAACGCGCCCTGGACGATCGCCGCCTGGAGGGCGAGGACGACCAGGACGAGGAGGGCGAGGGTGTCGCCGACACCGCTCACCAGCTGTGCGCTCCACAGGCGCCTCAGCTGCGGTCGGCGCAGCAGGGAACGGACGGCGCGCTCGCGGGAGTCCGCGACCAGGGCGTCGTCCGGGGCTGTGGTGGGGGCCGTTGGCTGCTCGGCTCGCGTCATGCGTTCAGCCTATCGGCAGCCACCGACACCACACCCCGCCTCTCCTGGCATGGGCACGCCCCGACATCAAAGTGATGCCGGGGCGTTCGCATAGCGAAGCCGAGGAGGCGCCGGCGGCGGCCCGCCGGCGGCGGCCCGCCGGAGGCGTCAGTCCTCCGCGCCGGACGACGTGGCCTTGGAAGCGGTCGCCTTCTTGGCGGTCGTCTTCTTCGCCGTGGTCTTCTTCGCGGCCGCGGTCGTCTTCTTCGCCGCCGTCTTCTTGGCGGCGGTCTTCTTCGCCGGGGCCGCCTTCTTGGCCGGGGCCTTCTTCGCGGTCTTCTTGGCGGGCGCCTTCGCACGCTTCTCGGCGAGCAGCTCGAAGCCGCGCTCCGGGGTGATCGTCTCGACGCTGTCGCCGGAGCGCAGGGTCGCGTTGGTCTCGCCGTCGGTGACGTACGGACCGAAGCGGCCGTCCTTGACCACGACCGGCTTGCCGGAGACCGGGTCGGCGCCCAGCTCCTTCAGCGGCGGCTTGGCGGCAGCCCGGCCACGCTGCTTGGGCTGGGCGTAGATCGCCAGCGCCTCCTCCAGCGTGATCGTGAAGAGCTGGTCCTCGGACTGCAGCGAGCGCGAGTCCGTGCCCTTCTTCAGGTACGGCCCGTAGCGGCCGTTCTGCGCGGTGATCTCCTGGCCCTCGGCGTCGGTGCCGACGACACGCGGTAGCGACATCAGCTTCAGCGCGTCGTCGAGCGTGACCGTGTCGAGCGACATCGACTTGAAGAGCGAGGCCGTGCGCGGCTTGACCGCGTTCTTGCCGGTCTTCGGGGTGCCCTCGGGGAGGATCTCCGTGACGTAGGGGCCGTACCGGCCGGCCTTGGCGACGATCTGGTGGCCCGTGGCCGGGTCGGTGCCCAGCTCGAAGTCGCCGCTGGGCTTGGCCAGCAGCTCCTCGGCCAGCTCGACGGACAGCTCGTCCGGCGCCAGGTCGTCCGGGACGTCCGCGCGCTGGTGCTGCTCGGTGTCCTTCTCGCCGCGCTCGATGTACGGGCCGTAGCGGCCGACGCGGAGCACGATGTCGTTGCCCACCGGGAACGACGACACCTCGCGCGCGTCGATCGCGCCCAGGTCGGTCACCAGCTCCTTGAGACCGCCGAGGTGGTCCCCGTCGCCGTTGCCCGCATCGGCCGCGGTGCCGTGGCCGCCCGCGGCGGCGCCGCTGTCAGAGAGGGTCTCGCCGAAGTAGAACCGCTTCAGCCACGGCACGGCCTTGGCCTCGCCGGCCGCGATGCGGTCGAGGTCGTCCTCCATCTTGGCGGTGAAACCGTAGTCGACGAGCCGCCCGAAGTGCTTCTCCAGGAGGTTCACCACAGCGAAGGACAGGAAGGACGGCACCAGGGCCGTGCCCTTCTTGAAGACGTACCCGCGGTCGAGGATGGTGCCGATGATCGACGCGTACGTCGACGGGCGGCCGATCTCGCGCTCTTCCAGCTCCTTGACCAGGGAGGCCTCGGTGTAGCGGGCCGGGGGCTTGGTGGCGTGGCCGTCGACCGTGATCTCCTCGGCGGACAGCGCGTCACCCTCGGCGACCTGCGGCAGCCGGCGCTCGCGGTCGTCCAGCTCGGCGTTCGGGTCGTCGGCACCCTCGACGTAGGCCTTCAGGAAGCCGTGGAAGGTGATCGTCTTGCCGGAGGCGCTGAACTCGACGTCCCGGCCGTCGGCGGCGGTGCCGCCGATCTTCACGGTCACGGAGTTACCGGTCGCGTCCTTCATCTGGGAGGCGACGGTCCGCTTCCAGATCAGCTCGTAGAGCTTGAACTGGTCGCCGGTCAGGCCGGTCTCGGCGGGAGTGCGGAAACGATCACCCGAGGGGCGGATCGCCTCGTGGGCCTCCTGCGCGTTCTTGACCTTGGCGGCGTAGGTACGCGGCTGCGGGGGCAGGTAGTCGGCGCCGTACAGCTGCGTGACCTGGGCGCGGGCGGCCGCGATCGCGGTGTCGCTCAGCGTCGTGGAGTCCGTACGCATGTACGTGATGTAGCCGTTCTCGTACAGCTTCTGCGCGACCTGCATGGTGGCCTTCGCGCCGAAGCCGAGCTTGCGGCTGGCCTCCTGCTGCAGCGTCGTCGTACGGAACGGGGCGTACGGCGAGCGGCGGTACGGCTTGGACTCGACGGAGCGCACGGAGAAGCGGGTGTTCTCCAGTGCGGCGGCCAGGGCCCGGGCGGTCGCCTCGTCGAGGTGGAGGGTGTTCTCGCCCTTGAGCTGTCCCAGGGAGTCGAAGTCGCGGCCCTGCGCGATCCGCCTGCCGTCGACGGTCTGCAGGCGGGCGACCAGCGACGACGGGTCCGACGGATCGCCCGCGCGGCCGGTCGCGAAGGTGCCCGTCAGGTCCCAGTACTCGGCGGAACGGAAAGCGATGCGCTCACGTTCCCGCTCGACGACGAGACGGGTGGCGACGGACTGGACACGGCCGGCGGACAGCCGGGGCATGACCTTCTTCCACAGGACCGGCGAGACCTCGTAGCCGTAGAGGCGGTCGAGGATGCGGCGGGTCTCCTGGGCGTCGACCAGCTTCTGGTTGAGCTGGCGCGGGTTGGCGACGGCCTCGCGGATCGCGTCCTTGGTGATCTCGTGGAAGACCATCCGCTTGACCGGGATCTTCGGCTTGAGGACCTCCTGGAGGTGCCAGGCGATCGCCTCGCCCTCCCGGTCCTCATCGGTGGCGAGGAAGAGCTCGTCGGAGTCCTTCAGCAGGTCCTTGAGCTTCTTGACCTGTGCCTTCTTGTCGGCGTTGATCACATAGATCGGCTGGAAGTCATGGTCGACGTCCACACCGAGGCGGCGGACCTCGCCGGTGTACTTCTCGGGCACCTCCGCGGCGCCGTTGGGGAGGTCGCGGATGTGCCCGACGCTCGCTTCGACGACGTAGCCGGGGCCGAGGTAGCCCTTGATCGTCTTCGCCTTGGCAGGCGACTCGACGATGACGAGTCGGCGGCCGCCCTGTGCGGTCTCGCTGGTCGGGGACAACTTCGCTCTTCTCTCCGGTCGACGCTGGGGCCTCCCCAGGCCTTTGGTCCCGGGGTCGCGGCGTACTGCTGGCACGTGTGACGCTGCGGAGTGTGACGGTACATCCCGCCCCCGTGTCAAACGGGAAAAGCCCACAACGGCCACTCGAACGGTAACCCGACTACCGCCATTCCTGCCGCCCGGACTACCGAGTACCCACTCGAGGCATGTCCGGAGCGTGACGCTCCCCTTACTCCTGCGCCACTCCTTCCCAGCGCACCTGCCGACGTCAGAGGCGGGTCAGGCAGTAGACGCCGAGGGCCAGCGCGACCGTCCCGGCCACGCTCGCAAGGGCCGCCGATGCGACCTGGTTCACACCGTGGGCGACCGGCTCACGGCGCCTGAGGCGGGTGCCGGTCCAGGCGAGCAGGGCGCCTCCGAACAGGGCGAACACCATTCCCGCGAAGATCGCCGGCCCGCTCTCCATCCCCCACCCACCTCTTCCGTGCCGTCCGGCTCCGCCCGCGCCGGGACACTGGCACGCGCGGGAGGCGGACAGGAGACGGCCGGGCAACATCGGGGTGAACGAGAAGTCGACGTGACATCGAACACACGGTCGAACAGGGCGTGGGCGGCCGCCACGCCCATATTTTTCCGGCCGTTTTCCCGGCATCGGCGCGTCACGGCACCCGCCGCCGGTCGGCACCGGGCCGCACACCGGTCCGTGCCCTCGGCATACGACGATGATCCGGACGCGGCCCACCGGGGCAACGGGGGACGGCTACGACCCCACCGGTACCGGGCATACCTCAGGCGACCCAAGCCGCCCTGGCCCACGGCACGCCGGACCGGCCGCCGTACCCCTGTCTGTGCCGGACCGGCCGCGGTACCCCGCCGCGCGCCGGACCGGCCGCCGTAGCCCCGCCGCCGTGCCCGGTCGGCTCAGTGCGCCGGGTCGAGGAAGCCCTGCTCCACCAGCAGGCGGATCTGCGCGGGCGTCCGGTCCCGGAGCACCACCGGGTCCTCGTCCATGAGCTGGGCGATGGCGTCCAGGATGCGGCCCGCGCTCAGCGTGCCGTCGCAGACGCCCGCGAACCCGGCGCCGACCGTGTCCACCTTCGTGGCCCGGCGCATCCCGCGGTGCTGGCGCAGCACCACATGCTCCGGGTCCTCGGCACCGGGCAGCCCGACCTGCTCCTGGACCACCTCCGCGGCGAGCTTGAAGTGGCTGTCGAGGAGCGCCGCGTCGTCGTGCTCCCGGAGATAGTCGAGGCGCTCGAAGTGCGCCCGGATCGTGTCCCCGAGGGGCTGCTCGACCGGGTGTGGCCACTCCTCCACCGTGACGACGGGCTCGGCGGAACCCGTCCGGCGCAGAGTGATCCAGCCGAAGCCGACCGCCCTGACCTTGCGCGCCTCGAACTCGTCGAGCCAGGCGTCGTACCGCGCCTGGTACTGCGCCGCGTCCCCGCGGTGGTCACCGGCGTCCCTCAGCCACAGCTCGGCGTACTGCGTGACGTCCTGTACCTCGCGCTGCACGATCCAGGCATCGCACCCGCGCGGCACCCACGACCTGAGTCTGTCCTGCCAGTCCTCCCCCGCTACGTGCTGCCAGTTGGCGAGGAACTGCGCGAACCCGCCCTCGTTCAGCCGTTCCCCCGCCTGCTGAACGAGCGAGCGGCACAGATCGTCCCCGCCCATGCCACCGTCCCGGTACGTGAGGCGAGCGCCGGGCGAGATGACGAAGGGCGGGTTGGAGACGATCAGGTCGAAGGTCTCGTCGTCCCGGACCGGTTCGAACAGCGAACCCTCGCGCAGGTCGGCGGAGGGGGCGGCGGAGAGCGCGAGCGTGAGCGCGGTGATGTGCAGGGCGCGCGGGTTGAGGTCGGTGGCCGTCACGCGCGTGGCGTGCTGGGCGGCGTGCAGCGCCTGGATGCCGGAGCCGGTGCCGAGGTCCAGGGCGGACGCCACCGGCGTACGGACGGTGATGCCGGCGAGGGTCGTGGAGGCACCGCCGACGCCGAGTACGACGCCCTCGTCGCGCTGCCCGATCCCGCCGGCTCCGCCGACCGCGCAGCCCAGGTCGGAGACGATGAACCAGTCCTCGCCCCCGGGACCGCCGTAGGGCCGTACGTCCACGGTGGCGGCCACCTCGTCGCCGCCCACGCGCGTGAGCCACCCGGCCTCCAGCGCCTCCTCGGCCGGCAGAACGGCCGCCACGCGCGCGTGCGGCACCGGCTGCTGGAGCAGGAAGAGCCGTACGAGCGTCTCCAGCGGCGTGTCGCCACGGGTCGCCCTCAGCGCGGGCACGGTCTCGCTGCGGGCCAGCGCCGCGTACGCGGGGGCGCCGAGCAGGTCCAGCAGCCCGTCGGCGGTGAAGGAGGCGGCCAGCAGCGCGTCACGCAGGCGCGCGGCGATGTCGGGCCGGTCGGAAGCGGGCAGGGAAGCGGGTCCGGAGTCAGTCACGCCCCCCATTGTGGCCCGCGGCACGTTCCGTAGGCGGCCTCAGCACGCCTCACCGGTACGGCCCCGGCCGGGCCCGCCGACCGGGCGCCGTAAGCACTGCCCGTCAGTCCTCGGCCGTCACCGGCGGTCGGCGGTCCGCCGTACAAGCGACCGGTCAGCCCGCCGACGGCGAGGACGAGGAGGAAGCCGTGGCCGCGACCTTCTTGCAGCTGGCCTGCTGGGCGATGGCGTTCTTGACATCGCCCTGCTGGAGCTTCTCCAGCGCGTCGGTGCCGCTCTTGTGCTGCTTCTCCAGGTCCGTCATCTGCACCGCGATGTCGTGCAGACCCGAGGCGAACTTGGCCTGGTCCTTGGTGTTCAGCGCGTCGACCTGCTTCTTCAGGCCGGCGTAGGAGGCGGAGAGCCCGTTGAAGCTCTTCACGACGCCCTGGAGCCGCTCGGCGCCGTCCTGGACACCGGGAGGCGCGCCCGCGCTGCTGACGGCGGTGGCGATCGCCTTGTAGCCGTCGGCCATGTCCTGGAAGGCCTGCGAGTCCGTCTTCTGGAGGGTCTCGGGCTTTGCGGTGTCGGCGGCCGTCGTGCTGATCGCCGCGTTCGCCGCCTTGATCTTCGCGTCCTGCGCGGGCACCGCGTCGCACACCGACTTGGCCCAGGCGACCAGCTTGGGGTCGGGGCCCTTGTCACCGCCGCCGCTGCTGGTGCATCCCGACAGCGCCGCCACCAGTACCGCACCGCCGGACAGTGCGGCCGCGAGCTTCTTGTTCACCGGATTGGTCCCTTCCATGGCTCTCGGCCCACGGACCCTACACGGCGGACCCACACCTTCCGCACCCCGAACGCTCCCTAAGGCGCCCTTTGTGACTCTTCGCACCATGAGAGAGAAGACTCACCACGTGGCCGAGCCCACAAGCGGACCGGCAGACGCCCACGGATGCCCCGCACACGACCCCGCACAGACGGCAGCGGGGGGGGGGGGGGGGGGGGCGGCGCCCCCCCCCCCCCCCCCCGGGGGGGGGGGGGGGGCGGGGGAGAG